>CAZSIK010000368.1:1625-3492 GCA_964606515.1 uncultured Prolixibacteraceae bacterium | reverse complement strand
CTTCATCTCGGTGTTCAACCCCGACATGATCAACAATATCGATATTTACAAGGGCGGATTCCCTGCCCGGTACGGGGGCAAGCTCTCGTCGGTTGTCGACATGACCCAGCGCGAAGGCAACCGCTCCCAAACCAGGGGATCGCTCAGCCTGGGCGTTACCGATGCTTCGTTTACAGTTGAGGGACCCATCAAAAACGAGAAAGCCAGCTTTATCGTTACCGGCCGTAAAACCATGATCGAACCCCTCATGATCCTGGCCAGCGGCTTGTCGGGCGGGGGCGATTACTTCATCTTCTACGGATTTCACGACATCAACGCCAAATTCAGCTATAAACCCGATCCCCGCAACAGCTTCTCCCTTAATTTGTACCAGGGCGACGACTACATCCGGTACTGGTCGAAAAAGAATGAAAAAATTTCCGACAAGAATTACCTGCTCAACATCTGGGGCAACTGGCTGGCTTCGGCACGCTGGAGCCGGGTGGTGTCGATGCGCCTATTTGCCGACCATACCTTTTCGTATACCCGTTATCGCTACAGCGTGGGGCAATACTTTTATACCATCGACAAGAACGACACCACCAGGTTTGAAAAGAACAACTGCTCCACCGTTCAGGATTATTCGCTGCGTTCCGATTGGAAATACAAGGTGTCGAACTATTGGTCGGTCGATTTTGGGGGAAAGCTTACGCGTTTGGTGTACCAACCCAACCGCTTCGAACAAAGCAACCTCGAAAGCCGGAGCGCCGAAACCATCGGCGCCTTCGAGAACAGCCTCTATGCTTCGAACCACTTCAGCTTGTTTGGTCGCCTTGAAGCCGATTTGGGGCTGCGTGCCGTTCACTATTCCGTGCCGGGATTCACCGATTACTCGCTTGAACCGCGCCTCAACCTGAATTGGGAGCTAAACCCCCGGCACACCCTCAACCTGAGTGCCCAACGGGTAAAACAATATGCCCATTTGGTGCTCACCTCAGGGGCCATTCTTACCAACGAGGTATGGATACCCAGCGATCAATCGGTGGCGCCGGCAGTTTCGGAACAATACTCAGCAGGCTGGCGCGGCCATTTTGCCGGGGGCTTGTTCGAAACCGAACTCGACCTTTACTATAAGACCCTGCACAACCTCACTGCCTACCGCGAAGGATACACCAGCCTGATGGGCGATGGCAGCTGGCGCAACAAAATCGAAAGCGGGGGACAAGGCATCTCGACCGGCGTTGAATTTTTGTTACGCAAAACCCGGGGCAAATGGACCGGTTTTGCCAGTTATGCACTGAGCCACACCACGAGGCAGTTCCCCGGTATCAACAAAGGAGAAGCTTATGTGTGGGAATACGACCGGCCCCATTCCATTTCGCTCAGCCTGGCTCGTGAACTGAGCCCCAAATGGAGTTTCAGCGCCGTGTGGGTATACCAGTCGGGCTTGCCCTATACCCCGGTGATGGGCCGGCAGCTGGGGATCGACGGAGAGGAGTGCCTGTTGTACGGGGCGCGCAACAGCTCGCGAATGAAAAACTACCACCGGCTCGACCTGGGCTTTACCTGCAAGAAAACTACCCGCCGGGGAAATCGTGCTGAATGGAATTTCTCGGTATACAACGCTTATTGCCGCCGTAACCCGAACAGCTATTATTACAACACCACCAGCGACCCTTACTTCACCGGCCCATGGTCGTACGACGGCAAAACCTACCAGCCGCTGAAGATGTACCAGATAAGTTTTTTCCCCATCATCCCCACGGTATCGTACAAGGTTTATTTCGAAAGGGACAAGAACAAACCCAGGGTAGGGTTAAAACAAAGGATCAGGAACTATTTGTATTACGAAAATTTATACCGGCATTATTTACCAATACATCGCACT
>CAZSIK010000368.1:0-1601 GCA_964606515.1 uncultured Prolixibacteraceae bacterium | reverse complement strand
AGGTCAAACCTTTATAACCCCGGGTGTAATGCAATGGAACCCGGGGTTAGGAGTGGATCGCGTCCCCATCCGGCCACAGTTGTATGCTGAAAAAGGTGCTTCTGTTGTATGGCCGGACAGCAGGAATCTTTATAAATGAGGTGTGTTTGCCTGACTTAATTTATAGGCCTTTACAGCAACTTGATATCAGCAAAATCAGGCAAACTCATCGACTTTTTTCTTTTAAACAAAAGTTATAAAAGAAACCCTTCGATATTCCCTGGTGAAATAAACTCGCTTTTGGCAATGGGGTAGGAATTGGTGAAGGTCGTGGAAAATTTACCCTTTTTGTTGGGGTTGAGTTTAAACTCGTAGGCCGAGAACTGTCCGTCTTTTTCTTCTATAAAATCGATTTCCTGTTGCTGACTGGTCCTCCAGAAATAATAATTTCCGTAATAATTGTTGTAGTTCAAATACTTCACACGTTCACTCACGATAAAATTCTCCCACAATGCGCCCTGGTCGCTACGTATTTCAAATGCCTGGAAATTACCAATCAGTGCATTTCGGATACCATTATCGTAGAAGTATATTTTCTTCCCCTTTTTTATTTCATTACGGATATTGCGGCTCAATGCATTTAAACGGAAAAGTATAAACGACTTTTCAAGAAGGTCGATGTAACGTTCCACTGTTTCCTTGTCGGCGCCGATGGTCTGGCTTAGTTCGTTGTACGACACCTCGCTACCTATCTGTAACGCAAGGGCCTTAAGTAGCTTATCCAATAGTACCGGTTTTTTAATTTCGCCCAGCGACAAAATGTCTTTGTACAAATAACTTCCGGATATATTTTTAAGTAATTTAATTTCGTTGCCTGGCGAACTTACAATTTCGGGGTAATAGCCAAATACAAACCGGTGGTTGAGGTTTCTTTTTTCTTGTAAGAGGCCGTGGTGTTTCACCATTTCGCCAAAAGAAAGTGGAAACAATGGGTACTCAATTTTTCGACCGGTTAAAGGTTCGTTGATCTTGTTTCCCAGGTCGATCGAAGCTGAGCCGGAAACAAACAACCTTACCCCCCGAAGGTAATCGGTAATGAGCTTCAGGCAAAGGCCAATATTGGGTATCAACTGAGCTTCGTCGATGACCACCGTTGTTGCATTACCAATCAAATTTTGAAGCTGTACCGAATTGGCGCTTGATAATAGTTCCCTGATATCGGGCTCATCACCATTAAAAATAATGACTTCGGATTCGTTCCCGCACAACTGCTTTAAAAGCGTTGTTTTACCGGTTTGTCGCGCTCCCAATATAATGGTGGATTTGTTTAACTCAAAATCATTCCTGATATTTTCTTCTTGAACTCGCTTAATCATAACCAACGGATTTGTACAAATATAATCATTTTCGATTCAAACCGAAATATATCATAGTATATTTCGGTTTGAATCGAAAATATTAATGTTTATACTCTTTTCAAAAAATGGTCATTCACAATGTGTAAGTGAATGACAAGATCACTAATTACTTGATGATGACAAATTCCCTGAAATTGTTCCGGTCAATAATCGTGCTTTCTGCCTGGTAATTTTGGATGAAGGTTTTGGGCAGTTTTGTATTTT
>CAZSIK010000367.1:0-3530 GCA_964606515.1 uncultured Prolixibacteraceae bacterium | reverse complement strand
GCGTGTTGTTGCCAATCCCCACATACCCGCTTGAGTTTACCTTGATCTGGGCATTACACAATGTGGTTTGGATCAACATTACCAACAAAATACAATAGGATTTAAAAAATGGTTTGATGGTTTGATGGTTTGATGGTTTGATGGTAAAAAAAGTTTCTCATAATGATAGATTTAGGGTGAATAAAATGCTTACTTTCTGCCGGGGCAGTGGCGTTATCGGGAAGAACAGCCGGCTTGAACGGGGAAACCAGTCTATTGAGCCAGGACAACAAAACAAACTTAAGCCTTTGTCCCATCAAAGTCAATAGCTAGTAAATGTTGCACAACATTTAAGTTAACACCCTGATGTTCTATATATTGATAAGGTCATAAAATGTATTTTACAAAAAATGGATTTAATGGTGTAAAATAAAAATTCCACAAACCCGGAACTAAACCCGAAGTTGTGGAATTCGCAATTTTTAAGGCATTAATCTTTAATGCCTTGATATATAAGTGGATATCAACTCTTCTTTACACCCAGTACTTCTTCAAAAGCCTGTTCGAAAGTCGCTTTGGGAAGGGCTCCCATAGCCATCTGGGGTTTTCCGTCCTTAGGAACGAACAGCAACGAGGGAATGCTTTGTATGCCGAACATGGCGGCCAGTTCGCGCTCGTCCTCGGTGTTTACCTTGTAAATATTCAGCTTGTCGCCGTACTCTTTCTGCAATTCCTCAAGCACCGGGGCAATCATCTTGCATGGGCCGCACCAGTCGGCGTAAAAGTCGATCAGGCAAGGGGCTTCGCCTTCGAATTTCCATTCTTTGTTGGTTTCAAAATTGAAAACTTTTTCTTTGAACGAATCAAGGGTCAAATGTTCTAACATGGTATTCCTGTTTTTAATGTTTATACTCGTTTCGATTAACAATACAAAGGTAGATCGCCTTAAAGCGATTTTGTGTTACTTTTGTCACACAGGCAAAACACAAAAAATAAACCATAATTTGCTGCAATGCAACATTTTAAAGAGCTACCCGTTCATCCTGTTTTTGAAGCGGCACGACATGTAGCCCAAGAAACCGGCACGCCGGTATTCGTGATCGGGGGTTATGTCAGGGATCTATTCCTGAGCCGCCCTTCGAAAGACATTGATTTCGTGACCCTTGGGAACGGGATCGACATGGCCCAAAAAGTGGCCAAACAACTGAATCCTAGAATCAAGGTGAATGTATTCAAGAACTTTGGTACGGCCCAATTTTTCTTTAACGGTACCGATATTGAGTTTGTTGGCGCCCGGAAAGAGTCGTACCAGCACGCATCGAGAAAGCCAATCGTGGAAGATGGCAGCCTCGAAGACGACCAAAACCGCAGGGACTTCACCATCAACGCGCTGGCCTTGTCCATGGGCCCCGGGCCGTATGCCGAACTGGTCGACCCCTTCAACGGGGTAGCCGACCTCAAGGCTCAGCTGATCCGCACCCCTCTTGATCCCGACATTACCTTCAGCGACGACCCCTTGCGCATGATGCGCGCCATCAGGTTCGCTGCTCAACTTAAGTTTCGAATTGATGGCCCCACCTTCGAGGCCATCGCGAGAAACCGGGAGCGACTGAAAATCGTGTCGTTCGAACGGATTACCGAAGAGTTGAACAAGATCATCATGGCCGAAAAGCCCTCGACCGGCTTCAAACTCCTCGACAAAAGCGGCCTCTTGCCCCTGATCCTCCCCGAGCTCGACCGCCTCAAAGGGGTTGAGCTGGTAAAAGGCATTGGGCATAAAGACAATTTTTACCACACCCTCGAGGTGCTCGACCAAATTGCCCCCCGCACCGATAATCTCTGGCTGCGTTGGTCGGCCTTGCTTCACGACATAGCCAAACCAGCCACCCGGAAGTTTGTCGAAGGCCAGGGCTGGACCTTTTACGGGCACAACATCCTGGGTTCGAAATTCATCCCCAGGATTTTTGCTCGGATGAAACTACCCATGAACGAGAAGATGAAGTACGTGAGGAAAATGGTCGAGCTGCACATGCGCCCCATTGTGTTGTCGGAAGAAGAAGTAACTGATTCGGCAGTCAGAAGGTTGTTGTACGAAGCCGGCGACGATATCGACGACCTGATGACCCTTTGCGAAGCCGACATCACCTCGAAAAACGAGACCAAAGTAAAAACCTACCTGGCCAATTTCAGTTTGGTAAGAGAGAAGCTCAGGGATATTGAGGAGCGAGATTCCATCAGGAATTTTCAACCCCCGGTTTCAGGCGAAGAAATCATGGAGGTTTTTGGGATACACCCTTCAAAAGAAGTAGGCCTCATCAAAAATGCCATCAAAGAAGCCATTTTGGAAGGCGAAATCAGGAACAAGTACGATGAAGCTTTTAGTTATATGCTGTTGAAGGGGGCAGAAATCGGGCTTGAACCACTTAATTTGCCCCCGACCCAATCCAAAAATCAAGATAAACCGGAAGGTGATCGCTGAATCCGTTATGGTACTTGAAACCGAGATAAGTCCGGAATGGCTTTTCACCCAAATGGGTAGGATCGGGTTCGAGCAAGAAGGGAGCAGCGAAGAGGGTAAAAGCTCCTGGTTGCGTATATAAGCCCGCGGTATTGTTCATGAGAAGCGCACCGCTCACAATCATTTGATCGAGCATACCCCAGTGAGCCTGATACTTATTGCTTCCCTTCCCTTTTAGCCATAACGGATAAGCCAGATTGTACAAGACATCGTTCTGAAAAGGATTGTTTTCGGGGAAATTTGCTTTCAGTATTTCGGAAAGTGACGGATCGGAAGGGTTGTCGTTGAAATCGCCCATGATCAGGATTTTAGCATCGCTCTCTTGCAAGAAAATGCTATCACAACATGCTCTAAGCACCGTTGCTGCCAAAAATCTTTTCTGTTCGGTACCAGTCACCCCACCGTATTTCGAAGGCCAGTGATTGACAAACAAGTGCAGGGTATCGTCGCCCAGTTGTCCTTTTGCATACAAAATTTCACGGGTTCTGAAACTTTTATCATCAGGGTCGTTCACTTCCAATGCTTTATAAGAAATGGGTTTGAAGGAGCTCTTCCGGTAAAGCAAAGCTACATCGATGCCCCGGGGGTCGGGCGATTCTTTATGCACCACCTGGTAACCGTAGCTGGCCAGCGGAGTTTCGTTAAGTAGTTTCTCTATAACAAATTGGTTTTCTACCTCACACATACCAATTAACGCGGGAGCGCGCCATTCGCCAACGGCAGCAATAACCTGGGCAATACGGGTCAATTTGGTTTTCAGCCTTTTTGCCGTCCAGAACCGATCGCCATGGGGAAGGAATTCTTCGTCGTGGGTAGCAGGATCGTCTTTTGTATCAAACAGGTTTTCAACATTATAAAATAGTATTCGCGCCCGAATTTGCTCCTTAACTACAGCTTCCTGTGCATAGGAAGTACACACCGTGAAAAAAGTGAAGATGAAGATCAACAGGAAAAACAGGGCATTTGCCGACTTATTTATTTTTACTTTTTGCACTTTTTTTGGTTTTTTCAACACGTTCGAAAGCGCCCAGGT
>CAZSIK010000366.1:0-3541 GCA_964606515.1 uncultured Prolixibacteraceae bacterium | reverse complement strand
CCTTCTCGATTTTATATTTGTTATCGGAAGGAAAGAAGGTAAGAATTTCGTCGGGTTTCATGTGGTGAAGTTTTTGTCCGTTCCGGAACACGGCTAAACTTCCTTCAACTAAGGCAATTTCGTTTTTAGGGTCGTTACAGTATGCTTTGAAATTGAAGGTCGTTCCGTACACTTCGGTTTTCAGGTGCTTCGAAACCACGGTAAAATGCTTGCGGGTATTTTTGTAAACTTCGAACAAAGCCTCGCCCGACAGTTCAACCTGACGGGCCTTCCTGAACGTGTTTTCATAACGAATTTTCGTATTACCATTGAGCCATACTTTTGAACTATCGGGGAGGATCACCATGGTTTTATGTCCGTAAGGCGAATAGATTTCGGTGAATACTTCGGTTGGACGATTCAGGTGTTGAAAAAGCAATGTTGCTGTTGCTCCCAACACCAGAATCAGGAAGGAAGCGGCTATCCGCAACATTGTTTTATGCAATGGCATTTTTCGTGTACTGCCTTGCGTACGTTTTTCAATGTTTTTCCAGGCAAGTTGTTTGTCGGGTGTGAAGAATTCGGGTACCGTTCCTGAAAGGGCATAAGCCAATGAAAGTTCTTCCCAAAGTTCTTGATTATCCGTATTTTCGTCGAGCCATGCCCGAAAATTAGAGCTAAAAGGTTCGTTGGCGTGCTGCAAATAAAACTGTATTTCTTCCCAAGGAGTTGGTGTACCCATTTCAAATAGTATTTTGCATTAAGTAACATGGTTTGGGCTTTACCCCCAAACGAAATTGAATTTTTTTTCAAAAAAAAGGATGTATGGGATTTTTACCTCGACAATAAGTCTATGAGGAATAAAACGAACAGTTTTTCGCGATAGGGTAGAAGCGCTTCACGAAGTTTTTTTAGGGCAATGGTCATCTGGTTCTCGACCGTTTTTACCGAGATGCCCAATTGCTTTGCTATTTGGTTGTTGCTAAGCTTTTCGTTTTTGCTCAGTATGAAAATGGCCCGGCACCGTTCGGGCAATTGTTCGATAGAGCTAGTCAGAATTTGCCCTAATTCTTCGGGATTCTCGAAAAATAATTCATCAGGAGTAGCGCATTCCTGATTTGCCTGGGCGAAGCTTTCGAGTGTTTTTGCCTGGTTTCGGCGGTCGCGGATCAGGTTGAGGCTTTTGTATTTGGAAGCCGAAAAAAGGTAGGAGCGTACCGATGAAGAAATGTTCAGTTTGTGCCTCGATTCCCAGAAGTAGACAAAAATATCCTGAACCACCTCCTCGGCAAGCACTTTGTCTTTTACGTATAAAAGAACAAAATTGCACAAGTCGGTATAATATTGATCGAAAAAAAATTTGAAGGCATCGCGGTCGCCCTCAATCATTTTCCCGACAATAAACAATTCGTCGTTATTGGTTTTAGGCTTCAATTTTCAAAAGTTGGTTGCCCCAAAGATAGTTAAAAATTAAAATAGCATCTGTTCTTGTTATGATTCGCATCCTTCTTGAAGCGGTTTTTTAGCTACTGTACTAAAGTACAAACAACTCTTGGATCACGACCAGTTTAACAATGGGAGCACATTGTTCTGTATATTTGCTTCGTAAAAACAATATTTTACCAATTAAGAAACCACTGAAATATGATGCGGATAGAAAAAATAACCGAAAACAAGAAACACTTCCTCGACTTGTTACTGTTAGCCGACGAGCAGGAAGACATGATCGACAAGTATTTGCCAAGTGGCGACTTGTTTGCTTTGTACGACGATGATCTGAAAAGTGTTTGCGTTGTTGTTTCAATCGACAGCGATACCTGCGAGTTAAAAAACATAGCGACCTACGAGGAACAACAAGGCAAAGGCTATGGCAGGGCCCTGATCAAATTTGTTTCGGCTTACTACAAAAACCATTACAAAACCATGCTTGTCGGTACAGGCGAAGTGCCGTGGATCATCGCTTTTTACGAAAGTTGTGGCTTTGAACTATCGCACCGGATAAAGAACTTCTTTACCGACCATTACGATCACCCGATGTTCGATGGCGACATACAACTTGTTGATATGGTTTATCTTAAAAAGGATTTGTAGCCCCCTTGTCAATCAATCGTTTCATGAATTCTTATCTGAACAGGACCAATTAAACCTGAAGGCAATAATGGCGTGTCTTTTTTGAAGAAATCGACCGTACAAAAGGTGATGCGGTTTTTGCTGGGGCGTTCGGTTTTGTTAAGCACCCAATCGGGAATAACCTGAAGGTTACGACCAATTTCGTGAGCAGGTGAAAAACTCCGAACAGATCCCCATACACAATCATCAGGATGCATTTTATCGCCAATTATCCGGTTTGGCCAAAGGTTGGTAACTGCAATTTCCAAAACATTTTCGCCGGAGTTGCAATAGTCGGTAATATCTGCCGAAAAGGGCGGGGTCCAAATAACCGCTACTTCTTTTTTATTGACTGTAATAGTGGCAACGTTTTTAACTTCACCTAAATCTATAAGTATGCACTTGTCGGATTTTAATTGTTGGGAAGTAAGCCGGAATGTTTTCTTGTAATGAGCGGTTCCTGAAAAGAATTTAATAGTTGAATCGGCATGTAAAGGCCATGAAATAAGTTTTTCGAAGTGGGCCCATGATGGAGCCCCCCGTTTTTCCTGAAAACGGACATCCCAATCGTTGTTTAAAAGGATCTTTTCAGGTTCTATAATTTGTTCTTTGGCGATGGCTTTAATGACACCCGAAGTGCTTTTGCTTTTATTGCGGAACACTACAAAGCACGAGCCATTGGCTTCCATATTGAGGGATACTGTTGTCCGGTCATTATTGGTTTCCCAAGCCAACGCATCGGATGTTTTTCCCGTGATTGGATCCCATATTTCGGGTTGCATTCCGTTTACCCGGAAGCTGAGTTGAACAGGCCTTCTTGTGTCCAATCTGTTTACAATGAAATAGTAATGTTCGTTCCCATCGTTGCGATGAATCCATGCAACGTCTTTTTCTTTGTTCAAAACCTCAAAGTCTTTTGAAATATTTTCCATTTCCAACGCTTCCTGAACAGAATAGCTGCAATAAACTTTTCCCTTACCAACATTCCTAACATTTTTTTCCATCGCATCTTTTGCGCCAAAGGCACCAAATAAACGCTCGCTAATAGCCCGGATTTCATTATTGAAAGTCGCAAAATTGTTTAACCCGGGACTACCTGTAAATCCGTTTCCAACAACAATTGCCCCGTCGTTAACCAATTTTTCGATTTTGCGGGCAAGCTCCGGTTCCATTTTGCAACTGTCGGGAAGTACCAATATTCGGTACGACATTCCATCGGGTAATACGAGCTTATTTTCTTTAACTGAGAAGCGGGTTATCAGTTCTTTTTCGCTGCAAATATCGGCCCTGTAACCTTGTGGAATGTTGGTTACCTTTTGGGTTTTAAGTTGCAAATAGCACAAATCGCCCACAAATAATCCTTTTTGAAGAATAGTTTGGCATCGGGTGACGTATTGGATCCACTGAGCGGCACCGTGGTCCCACCACGTTTGCGATGGCCCGAACTGTGTTC
>CAZSIK010000365.1:3339-3582 GCA_964606515.1 uncultured Prolixibacteraceae bacterium | reverse complement strand
CCTTTTGTAATTCGGAAACTGATTGAACGTGGAATTGTAAAAACAGTTAAATCGGCCAAAAAAATTGTCGACCGTAAAGATCCTGTAGTTTGGGACATCCTCGAAAACGTGATGAAAGGTCACCCGGTGTTGCTTAACCGTGCACCTACCCTTCACCGTTTATCGATTCAGGCGTTTCAGCCTAAACTAATCGAAGGTAAGGCCATCCAGCTACACCCACTTGTGTGTACTGGTTTTAACGCC
>CAZSIK010000365.1:0-3329 GCA_964606515.1 uncultured Prolixibacteraceae bacterium | reverse complement strand
AACGCCGACTTCGACGGAGACCAGATGGCAGTGCACTTACCGCTGGGTCACGCTGCAATTCTCGAAGCACAAATGCTGATGCTTTCTTCACACAACCTGCTGAACCCATCGAACGGTGCACCTATTACCGTTCCTTCACAGGACATGGTGCTTGGGCTGTACTACATGACCAAACCCCGGCAAGGTGCAAAAGGGGAAGGATTGAATTTCTATTCAGCCGAGGAAGCCATTATTGCGTATAACGAAGGTAAGGTAGCACTTCACGCCATTGTAAAATGTAAGATCGACGATATAGACGAGCATGGCAATCAGGTGGTTAAAACAATGGAAACGACCATTGGCCGTATCCTGTTCAACCAACATGTTCCAAAAGAAGCAGGTTATATCGATCAACTTCTTACCAAAAAAGCATTACGCGATATCATTTCTTTTATCCTCAAACAAACCGATAATGCTGTAACAGCCCAATTCCTCGACGATATCAAGGACCTGGGCTATAAGATGGCTTATCGTGGAGGCTTATCATTCAACTTGTACGATGTGATTATTCCTGATGAAAAAGTTGAAATGGTGCAGGAAGGTTATGATGAGGTTGAAGAAATTATGAATAACTACAACATGGGTTTCATTACTAATAATGAAAGATATAACCAGGTGATCGATACTTGGACCCATGTGAATGCCAAGTTAACCCAAGTGGTGATGAAAACCCTCAGCACCGATAAGCAAGGATTCAATTCGGTATACATGATGTTGGATTCCGGGGCGCGTGGTTCTAAAGAACAGATTCGCCAGCTTTGCGGGATGAGGGGATTGATGGCAAAACCACAAAAGAGTGGGGCAACCACTGCACAGATTATCGAAAACCCAATTTTGGCCAACTTCAAAGAAGGCTTGTCGGTTCTTGAATATTTTATTTCTACTCACGGTGCTCGTAAGGGTCTTGCCGATACCGCGCTCAAAACTGCGGATGCAGGTTATCTTACCCGCCGTTTGGTCGATGTGGCTCAGGATGTGATTATTTCGGAGCTCGACTGTGGAACCTTACGTGGTTTGGTGGCCAGCGCCCTCAAAAAGAATGAGGAAGTTGTGGCTTCGTTGTACGACCGGATTCTTGGCCGTACTTCGGTTCACGATATCTATCATCCTTTAACCGGGGAGATCATCGTTCGTTCTGGAGATGAGATCACCGAAGAGGTCGCTACTGTAATTGAAGCATCTCCGATTGAAAGGGTTGAAATCCGTTCTGTATTGACTTGCGAGTCGAGTGTTGGGGTTTGCGCCAAGTGCTACGGCCGGAACCTGGCTACCGGCAGAATGGTGCAACGAGGCGAAGCCGTTGGGGTAATTGCTGCCCAATCGATTGGTGAACCTGGTACCCAGCTTACCTTGCGTACTTTCCACGTTGGGGGTATTGCAGGTAACATCTCGACCCAGTCGACAATTGTTTCCCGTTACGAAGGGATTGCTGAAATTGAAGAACTCCGTTCGGTTTCTTATACCAATAATGAAGGGGAAACTGTCGATATAGTGGTTAGCCGGTTGGCAGAATTAAGGATTATCGACCAGAATACAGGCATTACTGTTTCGACCCATAATATTCCTTACGGTGCCAGACTTTTTATGAAGAACGGCCAAAAAGTAGAAAGAAATCAAGTGCTTTGCGAGTGGGATCCATATAACGGATTGATTATTACTGAATACAATGGTAAAGTTGAATTCGAAAGCTTGATTGAAGGGGTAACTTATCGTGAAGAGTCTGATGAGCAAACCGGTTACAAAGAAAAAGTTGTTACCGAATCACGCGACAAGACGAAGAACCCTGGTCTTAAGATTGTTGACGAAAACGGGGAAACCATCCGTTCCTATAACCTTCCAGTAGGTGGCCACATTGCGGTTGATAACGGTCAAACTGTTGTTGTCGGTGATATCTTGGTGAAAATTCCAAGGGCATCGGGAAAAGCAGGTGATATTACCGGGGGTCTTCCCCGTGTTACCGAGCTTTTTGAAGCCCGTAATCCTTCGAATCCAGCTGTGGTTTCCGAAATCGATGGTGAAGTCACCTTGGGTAAAATAAAAAGAGGGAATCGTGAAATTGTGGTTACCTCGCGTTCAGGCGATGTGAGAAAATATCTCGTTCCGCTATCCCGCCAGATACTGGTTCAGGAAAATGACTATATCCGTGCAGGTACTCCTTTATCGGATGGTGCCATTACGCCTAGCGACATTTTAGCCATCAAGGGCCCAACTGCGGTTCAAGAGTATATTGTGAACGAGGTTCAAGATGTGTACCGCATGCAGGGGGTAAAAATCAACGACAAACACTTCGAAGTGATTGTCCGTCAGATGATGCGCAAGGTCGAGATCGACGATCCGGGCGATACCCGCTTCCTCGAAAAACAGGTAGTCGATAAACTTGATTTCTTGCAAGAAAACGATTGGGTATATAATAAAAAGGTTGTTATTGACCGTGGCGACAGCGAATTGCGCGAAGGAATGATCATCACCGCCCGTCGTTTGCGTGATGAAAATTCGCAACTGAAACGTAAAGACAAACGGTTGATAGAAGCTCGCGACGCAGTACCCGCAACTTCAAGCCAGATATTACAAGGTATTACCCGTGCCGCACTTCAAACCAAGAGTTGGATGAGTGCTGCATCGTTCCAGGAAACCACTAAAGTGTTGAACGAAGCTGCCATCAACGGCAAAGTCGATGAACTGAATGGGTTGAAAGAGAACGTGATTTGCGGACACTTGATCCCGGCAGGTACTGGTATCAAAGAATACCGTAATTTGGTTGTTGGTTCAAAAGAAGAATACGATCGCCTGACCGATAACCGTAATTATGATTTGGATGATGATGATGATGATGAATAAGTGATAATAATGGAAGACAACAAAAAACAGGCTCAAAACCAGTTGAATATCGAATTAAATGAAGAAGTGGCCCAGGGGGTGTATTCCAATTTGGCCATCATCACCCATTCTTCTTCCGAATTCGTTATCGATTTTGTCAGGGTAATGCCTGGTATACCAAAGGCTGGAGTGAAATCGCGTATCATATTGACACCGGAACATGCCAAACGTCTTTTATTGGCCTTACAGGACAATTTAAGTAAGTATGAAGCTCAAAACGGTCCAATACGTGTGTCGCACGGCTTTGACCAACAAATGCCTCCTATGGGCTTTGGCAGTGGCAACATGCCCATGGCTTGATGAGGAATCTGAACTTGTTTCTGTTTCAATAACAAGAAAACAAAATATTCAATCATAAAAAGTGGCTGTCTAAAAAGGCAGCCTCTTTTTTTATGCTGCATTTTTGAGAGGGG
>CAZSIK010000364.1:0-3589 GCA_964606515.1 uncultured Prolixibacteraceae bacterium | reverse complement strand
AGCGTACCCACCAAGTCGGCCGGCAATAGGTCGGGGGTAAACTGGATACGGGCAAAATTCGCGTCAATGGTACGCGATAAGGTGTTGATGGCTAAAGTTTTTGCCAAACCCGGAACCCCTTCCAACAGGATATGCCCATCGGAAAGTAGCCCGATCAACAAGCTTTCGACCAAATGTTTTTGCCCGACAATTACTTTGTTCATCTCTAAGGTAATTAAGTCAACAAATTGACTTTCGAACTGAACCTTCTCGTTCAGCGCCCTGATATCTGTACTGACTGTCATATTATAATTGGTTAAATTGTTTTTTTGCGCCCACGAAAATAATAGGATTGGCAAAAATATGTAAAAAGGCTTAGGTTAAAAATTGTTAAGCTTAATATTGTATGAAATGGCTTTGTTCGATAGACCCCGAATAAAATAAGAATGCTTAATCAACTAGGAAAAGATGTATATTTGGACTTCAAAAAAAGATTCATGAAAATAATTGTTGACGATAAAATACCCTATATCAAAGGAGCTCTGGAACCTTTTGCCCAGGTGGTGTACTGTCCGGGGAGTAAAACCAGCCCTGATTTGGTTAAGGATGCCGATGCTATCATCACCCGCACCCGGACAATATGCAATGAACAGCTAATGAGCGGTTCAGCAGTGAAAATGATTGCTACAGCCACCATCGGCTACGACCATATCGATACCGAATATTGCGACAAAAATGGAATAGAATGGACCAATGCACCCGGTTGTAACTCATGGTCGGTTGCACAATATATGATGGCGGCCTTGTACCATTTAGCTCAAAAAGAAGGTTTTTCCCTTTCTGAAAAAACGATCGGAATCGTGGGGGCCGGACAGGTAGGTTCAAAAATTGCCCGTTTATGCTCCATCATCGGGATGAAGGTCCTTATAAACGATCCTCCCCGACAAAGGGCTGAGGGGAATGAGGACTTTATTTCGTTGGAACGACTTGCCGAATACGCCGACATCGTTACCTTTCACACCCCCCTCACTTACGAAGGAATTGACCGGACTTTTCATCTTGCCGACCATGCGTTATTTGAAAAATTCAAGAAACCCTTCTACCTGATTAATGCGGCAAGGGGTGAAATAACCGATACTTCAGCTCTTAAAGAAGCCATACGTTCAGGAAAAATTAAACAAGCCATCATCGATTGTTGGGAAAATGAACCTGATCCCGACCCTGAACTGCTCTCGATGGCTTTCCTGGCCACACCGCATATTGCAGGGTATTCGAAAGACGGCAAAGCCAATGGCACCAGTATGAGTGTACAGGCCATCAGCCGCAAGTTCAACCTGGGTATCGACCATTGGCAATGTTCGGGTGTTGAACTGCCCGAATGCACTGAAATCGAGTTGGTGGGTATTGGCAAAACCGAACAGGAAATTATAGCCGAAGCCGTTTGGGCTACCTATTCTATTGGGGAGGATTCGGAACGATTAAAGAAATCGCCCGCAACCTTTGAACAACAGCGGGGCGACTACCCCACCCGACGTGAATTTCCAGTTTACACAATCAAAGCAGAAGTGGTTGACACAAAAATCTTGAACAAACTTGAACAACTTGGATTTTCAATTAGTTAAGGAGTTTCAATCATTTTTCATTCATTAAAGTTCTATTTGAAATGACCAATCCTTCCCGAAAAATCATTATTGCCATCGATGGTTATGCTTCGTGCGGCAAAAGTACCGTTGCCAAGGAACTGGCCCGACTGTTACAATATAATTATGTAGATAGCGGGGCCATGTACCGTGCAGTAACTTTATTCGCTTTAAGAAACAGCTTTATTGAAGGAGGCAAACTGAATGAAAAAAAACTGATTCAGGCACTGGGTGATATTCATCTTTCATTTCAATATAATGCACTTGAAAAGAAATCCGACATCTTACTTAATGGCGAAAATGTTGAAAAAGAGATACGCGACCTGGAAGTTTCAGCCTGGGTAAGCCCGGTGGCTACCATTAGAGAAGTCAGGAGGGAAATGGTGAGGCAACAACAAGCCTTTGGAAAGTGCAAGGGCATTGTGATGGATGGAAGGGATATCGGAACTGTGGTTTTCCCTGATGCCGAACTGAAAATATTCATGACTGCTTTGCCCGAAATCAGGGCCCAACGTCGATTCGACGAAATGAAGACTAAGGGAATCGATGCTTCGTTTGAAGAAATTCTTGCCAATGTGCTTGAACGCGATCATATCGACCGAACCCGCCAGGAGGGACCTTTGAAGCAGGCTGCCGATGCAATGGTACTCGACAACAGCTCCATCACCCGCGAAAAACAATTGCAATGGATTGTAAACCAAGTTAACAGAGTACTCGATGCAAATCACTATTGACGAACATGCCGGCTTCTGTTTCGGGGTGAAAAGGGCCATTGACCAGGCAGAACAATTACTGGCTTCGGGGAAAACGGTGTTTTCGTTGGGCGAAATGGTGCATAATACTGAAGAAACCGACCGGCTAAATCGGAAGGGTGTACAGACCATCGATTCGCTACAATTGCCTGATTTAAAAAACAAAACAGTAGTTTTTAGGTCGCACGGCGAACCCCCCGAATCGTACCAACTTGCAAAAAATAATGAAATCAATCTGGTCGATGCTACCTGCCCGGTGGTGTTAAAACTTCAGCAAAGGGTTAAAAAAAGCTTTGAAGAACAAGGTAATAAAAATGGGCAGATAGTGATTTATGGGAAAAAAGATCATCCTGAAACCATTGGGCTTAATGGACAAACAGCCTATAAAGCCATAATTGTTGCTCATCTAAACGATATTGAAACGATCAATTTCGATCAACCCATCGAATTGTTCTCGCAAACCACGATGCCCCTTGACGGTTTTCGAACCCTGGCCGAAGCCATAAAGGCAAGGGCTAAAAGCGAGGTATTGGTTCACGACACCATTTGTCGGCAAGTAGCCAACCGGTTACCATGGGTGGCCAGTTTTTCACAAAAACATGAGCTTATCTTGTTCGTTAGTGGTAAGAAAAGTTCGAATGGCAAGATGCTGTTCGAGGAAGCCTTAAGGAACAATCCCAACAGCCATTTTATTTCTTCACCCGATGAAATCGACAATGCCTGGCTTGAAGATGCAAACAGCATTGGCATTACGGGAGCTACATCTACCCCACTATGGCTTATGGAACTGGTTAAAGAGCGATTAACACAAATTTTAAATATTGCAGGGTAAACTTACTTTTTCTGGCTTGTCAGTAATCAGCCTCCTTTTCTTTATAACTTTGGCCCTTGAAATAATCAATTGCTATGGAATCGAAAACAAACGGAAAACGTAGAGGAATACAAAGAATCGCGGTTTTTACCTCGGGTGGCGATGCCCCGGGCATGAATGCAGCCATCAGGGCAGTTACACGTGCTGCCTTGTCAAAGGGTTTAACTGTTGTGGGAATCAGAAGGGGCTACCAAGGCATGATCGACGGTGATTTTGTTGAATTGCAGTCGAGCAACGTAAGCGGTATACTTCAACAGGGTGGAACTTTTTTGGGGACAGCCCGCAGCAAGGAGTTTCGCCTTGACGAAGGACGGGAAAAAGCCTTTCAGAATCTAAAAAATGCTGAA
>CAZSIK010000363.1:0-3607 GCA_964606515.1 uncultured Prolixibacteraceae bacterium | reverse complement strand
CCATAATGGCATTATCGAAGTTGAAAACCGGACAGAAGGCGGGGCCTGTTTCACCATCGCTATTCCTTCTGATAAACTCGATTTTGAAACCATGTAAAATAATTACCCTATGAACGAGCTGGAAACAATATTAATCATCGACGATGAACTGCCAATCAGGCGGTTGCTTGAAATAACCCTGGCCTCGAGCGGGTACAAGATTATTTTATCATCGAATGGCAAAGAAGGACTGGTTGATGCAGCCACCCACCACCCCTCGCTCATCGTACTTGACCTTGGCCTTCCCGATATCGATGGTCAGGAAATGATTAAAAGGTTAAGGGAATGGTACAATAAGCCCATCCTAGTATTATCGGTACGCAATACCGAAGACGACATCATTGAGGCCCTCGACAATGGGGCAAACGATTACCTTACCAAACCCTTCCGCAGCGGCGAGTTGTTGGCAAGAATCAGGGCTGCCATTCGTTTAAGCGACAATAAAACCGATGCCACGATTCTCGAATTTGGATCCTTAACAATCGATTTGGCAAATTATTCAGTAAAGAAAAATAAAGAAATAGTGAAACTTACGGCAACCGAGTTTTCGCTATTGACCCTCCTTGCCAAAAACCAAGGGAGGGTGCTCACCCATCAATATATCCTAAAGGAAATTTGGGGATATGGATATCATGAACAAACCCAATACCTTAGGGTTTTTGTGGCCCAACTTAGGAAAAAAATTGAAAACAATCCTTCGAAACCCACCTTATTAATTACCGAATCGGGAATCGGATACCGGTTTGGAGAACAGTGAAAAATTTTACTTTTAATTTATTATTTATTATTTTCAATTTTATCATTGAACTTTTGCCTTTCCCACTTGTTAGTAACAAAAAAAGGTTCATAATGCTAAATCTCGTTATAATGACATTACTCTTGGGAAATACAAGTTCCATACAAAACGAAACAGCCATCCTGGCGGGCGGATGCTTCTGGTGTACCGAAACTATTTTTGGTCAATTGAAAGGTGTTGAGACAGCGGTGCCGGGTTATACAGGTGGAGAGAAGGCCAATCCCACCTACAAGGAAGTTTGCACGGGCGAAACAGGCCACGCCGAGGCGGTAAAAATCGTCTTCAATCCTGAACTTATTAGTTTTGAACAACTTATCGATGTATTTTTTGAAATCCACGACCCCACCACACTGAACCGTCAGGGAGCCGATGTAGGCACCCAATACCGGTCGGCCATTTTCTATACCAATGAAAATCAGAAAGAAATAGCCGAAAACAAGATCAAGGAACTCAACCAGAAGAAGTTCAGCAAGCAGAAAATTGTTACCGAAGTAAGCCGTTTCGAGCAATTTTATGAAGCAGAGCCCTACCATCACGACTATTACAACAATAACAACCATCAGCCCTATTGCCGCTTCGTGATCAACCCGAAAGTCGAAAAATTCAACAGCAAGTTCGGGCACCTGAAATAAATCGGGCAAAAGAGTTATTTTTGCAGCCGCATTAAAACAAAAAATTATGGCATTAAAATGTGGCATCGTGGGCTTGCCCAATGTAGGGAAATCGACTCTTTTCAACTGTTTATCGAGTGCTAAGGCACAATCGGCCAACTTTCCGTTCTGTACCATCGAACCCAACGTGGGGGTGATCACGGTACCCGACGACCGGCTGATCCGTCTTGCCGAAATCGATAAGCCTAAAAAGGTGATCCCCACCACGGTCGAGATCGTCGATATTGCCGGGCTAGTTAAAGGGGCCAGCAAGGGCGAAGGCCTGGGCAACCAGTTCCTGGCCAACATCCGCGAAACCGATGCCATCTTGCACGTGCTCCGCTGTTTCGACAACGACAACATTGTTCATGTCGATGGATCCATCAACCCGATACGCGACAAGGAAGTGATCGATATAGAACTTCAGCTGAAAGACCTCGAAACCATCGAGAACCGGATCACCAAAGCCCAACGTCAACTGAAAGATGCCACCAACAAAGAAGCCAAAAAGATGTTCGAGGTCGCTTCAAAAATCAAGGAAGCCCTTTTGAAAGGCATTTCAGCCCGGGCGGTCGAACTGAGCGAAAGCGAGCAGGAAGTGGCCGACGATTTCTTCCTGCTGACCAGTAAACCGGTGATGTACGTGTGCAATGTAGACGAAGGCTCGGCCAAAACCGGCAACAAATACGTCGATGCCGTACGCGAAGCAGTGAAAGACGAAAATGCCGAAATACTGGTGATTGCCGCCGCCACCGAGGCCGATATTGCCGAGCTCGAATCGTACGAAGAAAAACAGATGTTCCTCGAAGACCTGGGTTTGAAAGAACCAGGCGTTAACCTTTTGATTCATGCTGCTTACCGCCTGCTGAACCTCGAAACCTATTTCACCACCGGTCCCGACGAATCGCGGGCATGGACCTACCACAAGGGCATTAAAGCGCCCAAAGCCGCCGGCATCATCCATTCCGATTTCGAAAAAGGATTCATCCGCGCCGAGGTAATCAAATACACCGATTACGTAAGCTTAGGTTCGGAAGCCGCTTGCCGTGAAGCTGGCAAAATTGCCATCGAGGGCAAAGAATACGTGGTACGCGACGGCGACATCATGCATTTCAGGTTCAACGTGTAAGATCCCTGAAATCCCAATACATTTTTGCACAATCAACTGCTTCCCGCGAAACAGAGAGCTTGGATGAAGTCTTTCTGTATTCATTATATTGATTTTTATTCATTTACGCATGTAACGTCCTAAAAATTTAATCAACCCAAACATTCAAAAAACGTGATGTCAATTGTGGTTGAGCATCACTGATTCACAACCACGTCCCCGGCTTCTTTCTTTTCAACCCACCCCCTTCACACAGTAACATCAGGCGATTTGGTAATTCTAAATAGAGCTCAAGACTAAGGCATTCGAGTCGTCCTAAAAGTTGTTGAACCTTAATAAGGTTCTATTAAACACTAAAACTAACCTGGTACAACCTTCCAACTTTTGTCAATTTGTCCACTCCAATTCATTTTCAGTGTCCTATGTTAAGAATCGTTAAAATTATTTTTATACCGAGTAAAAGATCAAGAAAAAAAAAACTCAACCCTAAAGAAAAACTATTGATTATCAATCCTAAATAAAAAAGATTACCGAAATGGACAACGACCAGGGTTCAACAACAGAGAGAAACAGTAAATGAGGTGAAAAATATCAACTAGACTGCTATTGTATGCAAACTTCATAGAAACTTAATTTCAAAAACTAAATCTACTTATAATCTAAAAAATGAGAAAATTTTCACCGTTGTATTTATTACACCTACTTCCCGGCCTGGTATCGTGTGCCGTGAGGAACAAATTCGATCGACAGATTGCATGTGATTCACAAAAAGGACCACCAACATCAATAAGTCCTGATTGGGCGTATTTGTACGCCACCTATCGGGCCAACACAAAAGATGAAACAATCAACTACATCATTTTTAAATAAAGAAAGAATTCAATCAAATCTAAATTTATGAAAACAACTAAACTGATCAGGTGTGCTTTAGGCGCCTTAGTTTTGGCAACAGTTGGCTTAGTTGGGTGCGAGAAGTTGGATATTTATTCAATTGATGCGCCCTCTGACCTTCAG
>CAZSIK010000362.1:0-3634 GCA_964606515.1 uncultured Prolixibacteraceae bacterium | reverse complement strand
TGTTGTTGAGGTAATGCGTATCCTTGGCAATTCCCTGCTGGTCAAGGATCCCATTCAAGAACTCTTGGCTCCAATGGCAAATAAGGCCTGTGATAATGATAACGATTGTCAACTGCATTTGGGCTTCAAATTGGATTAACATTTTTTAATAGACACCAGTGATTTTTCTTCATAATTTTGTTTGTTTTTAATTATTAAATAGGAATGGCCTTGGCAATATCGAACCAACACTGTCAAAATTTTGGTTGTAATATTGCCGGGTCATTTTTTTTTCTTTCTGTAAAGGGTTAAAGGTTGGATTGAACTCGAGTACCCCGCAAAAATCCCCAAGCCGTTTTCTATGTTCGAATAGATGGGAACAGGTTCGGCCATTGGATTGTCTTTCGTTTCACGAAATGCGAGGTACGATTTAAGGTATTTTTCAAATTCAGTACCGACGTTATTCAGCCTGAATTTTATCTCCATGCTGTCAGTATACACTCCATTATAAGTGAATATACCCTCTCCCTCTCCCTCTAATATTATTGGCAATTTGTACTCCTTTCCATTAAAACTGATGTCAGGGAAAGAACAAAAGGGCAAACCGTATTTAAATTCTCCAATTGCAAGGTCATCTGTACGGAAAGGAACTAGCAGTTTATATTTTTGAGAATATTGGAAATGGATATTGATGCATTCGATCGAAAACAGATAATAATTGTGAATATCAGCATCATCGAAAACAAATTCATAATAAGTAATTGAATCGGGGGATATTGGACTTGTGGAGTTTGATTTTTTCTTTTTCGTATTAAATTCGCGGATGGGTACCTGAACTGGAATTTTGCTGTTAGCCCAAACCGTTTTCATGCCTTCGACTTTCACCTCAATTTTGTATTCAGAACCAATCTTTGGCATCAGGTCCTGGTTGGTAAAGCAGGAGTCGATTTTGTGGATTATAAGGGGATGATATTCATCAGTATAACCATCAATAGTTTGAATTTGGTAAGACAGTTCCCCTAAAAGACTCCCGTCTTCATAAATCACTACTTCCGCATCTTTTATCATTTCAATCTTTTCAGCAAAAAAAGGCGAATAGCTTTTCGAAAGATATACACGAAAGGGTTCCCCCTGGCAGAAAAAGGAGTTTAAGACAATTTTAGTTTGTATGTCCAATATTTCTGAATTCAACTCATCGCGACATGAGGTGAAAATCAACAAGGACAAGGCAATGATCATCAACTTTCTCATAATTAAAAATGTATTGTATATTGTATTGATGGGATAATGGGTAAAAGGCTCAGCTGATACAGTTTCTTATTTTCGCTGTAGATCAGGAATGCATTATGTTTGTTGTAGAGGTTATAAACCCCGAAATTCCATTCCGATTTATACCTTTTCTTCGTTTTACTAAGGGTATATCCAATATCGAGCCTGTGATAGCTTGGATACCGGTAGTTGTTCCGTGTGCTATGGTTCGCGTGCGATGAGTTACGCTCACTCTGAAAAAGGTTGGCAAAATCGTAACTGTTATTCGTGTAATTCTCGAAGGCAAAAGTTACCGGGTTGCCCGAGGCAAATACCCAGTTGAGGTTCAGTTGCCGGTTCTTTTTCAGTTGAATGATGGTATTGATTGAGAGGTTGTGCGGCCGGTCGAATTTGTAGGGAAACTCTTTGCCGAAGCTGATGTTTTCGAACTGGCGGCTGCTCCTCGACCAGGTGTAGCTGATCCAGCCCTGCAACCACCCGGTTTTTTTCTCGGCCATCAGCTCAATGCCGTACGACAGCCCCTTGCCGGCTTCCACTTTGTACTCCCAGGTGGTGGTGGTATCGATAAAGCTGGCCCCCTCCTTGTACTCGATCACGTTTTCCAATGTTTTGTGGTAGGCTTCAACGGTAATGGCGTACGCTTTGTCGCGGGGTTCAAAACTGATCCCTATCGATTTTTGCCGTGAATAGATTGGTCTGATCCGGTCGGTTACCGGAACCCATAAATCGGTGGGCAGGCTGATGCCGGTATTCGACAGCAGGTGCAGGTTCTGGCTGACCCCGGCGTAGGCGGCTTCGATTGTTAACCCGGGCGCCGGCCTGAACTTGGCCGAAACCCTCGGCTCATGGTTAATGTAGGTTTTGTTCGCGGTACGGTACAGGTTAAGCCGGTACCCGAGGTTGAGCAGAAGTACCTTTCCTAAGGTAATTTCGTTGTCGAGGTAAACGGCTGTTTCGAACGAGCGGAAAAGCTCGTGCCTTCGTGTCGAATCGACGTTGTAGGTCGATACGGCATCGTTGAAGTAGAACACCTCGACCCCTGGTTCAAATTTGTGAAAGGTCGACTCGATCCCTGTCCTGATCCGTTGTTTGAAGCGGGTGTTGATGTCGAAGTCGATTTTGCCGCCGAAATCGTTGAGCCCGCTCGATAGCCCCAGGTCCGAGCTTTCGGTTTTTGTGTCCCCGTTGATGGTAGTTTCGCGCTTGTAGTACTCGCTGTTCGAGAATTTGTACGCGCTGTAAAGCAGGGTGGCGTTCATGAAAACCCCCTTGGGGAAGAGGTGGTTCCAGCGCAACGAGGCAATGCGGTTCCCGAACTTCATGGTCCAGCGGTGCTTGTCGAGGCTCGATTCCCCTTTTGAATCCGAGCGGTTGGTGGCGCCAATGCTAAGCGGGTCGTGGCTCGAGAAGTAGCTCAGGTAAAGTCGGTCGTTGTCGCTAACAATATAATTGAGTTTACCGGTCAGGTCGTAAAAACTGTAGCCGAAATTCTGTTTATCTTCCTTCCCGATATTGGCAAGGGCCATGACCGGTTTGGCCAACAGGTCGAGAAAGGTCCTGCGGGCGGTTACCATGTACGAGAGCCGGTCTTTAATAATGGGTCCTTCGACCATGACCTTCGACGTGATAATCCCGATTGAAGCGGTGCCATGAAACTCCTGCAGGTTGCCCTCTTTCATCCTTAAATCGAGTACCGATGAGGTTCTGCCCCCGTAACGGGCCGGGAAACCCCCTTTGATAAAGGTAGCGCTTTTTAAGGCATCGGTATTGAAGATAGAGAAGATACCCAACAGGTGGTTTGTATTGTATACCGGTACATCGTCGACAAGGATCAGGTTCTGGTCGGGCGATCCGCCGCGTATCGAGACATTGGCCGTTCCCTCGGTGGCGAACTGTACCCCGGGCAGTGTCAACAAGCTCTTGATCAGGTCCTGCTCGCCCAACAGCACTGGCATCGATTTGATTTTTTCCAGGGGCAGGGTAAGCTGGTTTCCGCTTAAAGGGGCTGTACGGTACTCATCGGCCGAGATGGTTACTTCGTCCAATTCGGTCAGCGCCGGTTTCAGTTCAATGGTAACGGGTGCGGGGTTGCCGGGTTTCAGATAGATGCTGAGGGTTTCGTACCCCACGAACCGGACTACTGCCAGGGTTGCCGAGGAATCGCTGGCAAACAACCTGAAAAATCCGTAGCTGTTGGTGGTGGTTCCGTTTTTGCTTTGAGGGCAATAAACTGAAGCGCCAACCAGCCGTTCGCCTGACGCGAAATCCTGAACAAAACCGCTGATGGGGTAATTCCCGGCCTGGGCGCTGGTTAGGGAAAACAGGAAAAGAAACAGAAAAAGGGTCGGCTTCATTAGCAAAAAATAGGGTTAATCAATGTTTGGAT
>CAZSIK010000361.1:0-3660 GCA_964606515.1 uncultured Prolixibacteraceae bacterium | reverse complement strand
TAACGAGATCCAATTTCTGAAAACAGGCATTGAAAAAGAACATCCACTCGACGACGACACCCAAATTACCGATTCGCTCGCCGACTGCATAAAAGACTTAGAAAAACCTCACAAGCAATGCATTGACCTCTTTTACCACAAAAACAAGTGTTATCGTGAAATTGCAAAGAAACTGAATATTAACGAAACCGAGGTAAAAGAACGAATATCGGAAGCAAAACAAAAAATATTAGTTGGTCTCGAAGAAAAAACTAAGATTTCGCAAGCATCTAAACTCGATTAAAACACGATCCTCAAATCTGGTATGGCAGCAAAAAACAAGCATAGCGAAGCAATCGATCCGATTATCAGGTACCTGAACGATCAGATGAGCCCTGAAGATAGGAACGAATTTGAACGCAACCTGCAACGCGACCCTTTTGAAGCCGAGGCTCTGGAAGGGTTTTCAACCCTTCCTCAAAAAACGTTGCTCCAAGACCTGAACTCTTTCAATATACTTAAGGAAAGCCCACAGATCGGGAAAATGGCCCGACACTTTGCCCTGATAGCAGGAGTAATTATTGCACTGGGCCTGGCTATTTATCTTTCGGTATTGTTTGTTCCCGGATTGATTAAAAAAATTGATTATAAAAAGATAAGTGAAACCGTTTCTCTCTCGGGCATGGGTAAAGAAAAACCAGCAAAGGCCCTTACAGATCCTGTGATGCCAAAATTTCAAGTGCCGGCAATTAGTGTAACCGACTCTATTCAGGGAACTACATCGCCAAAAGACCTCGGAACCCAATATATTGCCACCAATAAAGAAAAAGAGGCCCCAGCTATTAAAGAACCAATTAAAAGAGTGGTGAAAAAAAGCCCTCCAAAGAAAATAGAACCCCTTAAACCAATGGATCTGGATCAGATCAATCCAAAACAAGCATCTCAAAATCAACAATTAACATTCCACAACCAGGAAACAGAAGCACTTTCTGAACCAGTAAAATCGCAGGTTGATCGAAACTTAAGCCAAAACGATACAGAAAGTTCCCCATCGGGAAAACTGATTTCTGGTCTGGATGTTGAACCAAAGCCCATTGGTGGGGAAAAATTATACCGCAGCTATCTTGAAACCAACTGTCGATATCCAGCTGGTTTGGGAAAGGATAACAAAGAAACTGTTAGGCTGAAATTCAGGGTGTCGCCTAACGGCAACCCCTATCAGATTTCAATAACCAAAAGCCCTGGCCCCGAATTTTCGAACGAAGCCATTCGCCTGATTATTGAGGGCCCCCGTTGGTCGCCGGCTGTAAAAGACGGAAAACCAGTGGTTGGCGAGGTCAGTTTACGGATCAATTTTAAACCTTAAAATAAATCCCCCTACTTTTTTAGTATTATTTCTGAAACCATATCGATTGCTTTCTGCAAACCATCGAGGTTTTTCCCTCCTGCAGTAGCATAGAAAGGTTGTCCCCCTCCTCCTCCCTGCATGGCTTTTGCAGCTTCACGAATAATCGTCGAGGCATTCCATCCCCGTTCTGCAACCAGGTTGTCGGAGATCATTACCGAAAGGTTGGGTTTCCCATCGAAATCAGCCCCCAATACCAATACCAGGTTTTCGATTTCATTTCTTAACTGAAAGGCCAGATCTTTAATGAGCTGAGCATTGTTCAGGGGAACTATTTTAGCAATGAGTTTAATACCATTAACCGATTCAATGGAATTTTTCAGTTCATCTTTCAATCCCATGGCTTCTTTACGGGCCAGCTCCTCGAATTGTTTGCCAAATTGGGCGTTTTTGTCCAACAAATCCTGTACGGCACCCACGATGCTTGCCGGATTATTCAGAACCATCTTCAGCTGTTTCAAATTTTTCACGGCCTCTTCCATTTGCAATTCAACCCGTTCGGCTGTAATGGCTTCAATGCGGCGCACACCAGCCGAAATCGCACTTTCCGAAACAATCTGAAACATGCCAATCTGCCCGGTGGCCGGCACGTGGATTCCCCCGCAAAACTCGATCGAATCGCCGAATTGGATCACCCGGACCCGTTCGCCATACTTTTCGCCAAACAAGGCAATGGCCCCCATTTCGCGGGCTTCTTCAAGGGGAATATTTCTGAATTCCTGAAGCAGGATATTTTTCCTGATCAAGTTGTTTACCATCCGTTGCACTTGCAACAATTCTTCATCGCTAACCTTTTGGAAATGCGAAAAATCGAAACGAAGACCTTCCTTGTTCACCAACGACCCTTTCTGTTCAACATGAGTTCCCAGTACTTGCCTCAAGGCATAGTCGAGAAGATGGGTGGCTGTATGATTGTTCGAAATGGCCCTGCGATTCTCCTCAGGAACTACCGCGCGAAAGCGTGCATCAGGATGAAGCGGTAATTTTTCAGCAATATGAATGGTTAAGTTGTTTTCTTTCAGGGTATCAATAATTTGTACCTTTTCGCCAACGGCTTCGAGGTACCCAATGTCGCCTACCTGGCCACCCGACTCGGCATAAAAAGGGGTTTGGTTGAAAACCAGATGATATACTTCTTTTTTCTGGGTTTTCACTTTACGGTAGCGGGTAATCCGAATAGTGCTTTCCAACAGGTCGTACCCTACAAATTCCCCATCGGCTTCATCCGATAAAACCACCCAATCGCCGGCTTCTTGGGCGGCAGCATTTCTGGAACGGTTTTTTTGTTGTTCCATTTCGGCATCAAATTCAACCCGGTTAAGCGAGAAACCCTTTTCTTTCAGGATAAGTTCGGTCAGGTCGAGTGGAAATCCGAAGGTGTCGTACAAAGTAAAACCATCTTTCCCACTGATTTCTTTCGATGAAGCTTTTTCCATCAAACCATCAAGAAGTTTCAACCCGGTTTCAAGGGTATGCAAGAAGGAGACTTCTTCTTCGTGCATCACTTTCCCAATCAGGTTTTCCTGGGCAAACAACTCGGGGAAGGCTTCTCCCATTTGGTTTTTCAAAACAGGAACCAAGCGGTACAGGAAAGGCTCGCGGAAACCAAGGAAGGTATACCCATACCGAACAGCCCTTCTTAAAATTCTCCTGATAACATAGCCAGCCTTGTTGTTCGAAGGAAGTTGCCCATCGGCAATAGCAAATGAAATTGCCCGAAGATGGTCGGCAATAACCCGCATGGCAATATCCTGTTTAGTTTCATCTCCATACTTTTTCCCTGAGAGTTTTCCTATTTCAGCAATAATTGCCTGGAATATGTCGGTGTCGTAATTCGATTTTTTCCCTTGCAGGGCCATGCACAGCCGTTCGAAACCCATACCGGTATCGACATGCTTTGCCGGCAATTCCTCGAGTTGACCGTTTGATTTCCGGTTATATTGAATAAACACCAGGTTCCATATTTCGATTACCTGGGGATGATCGTGGTTCACCAGCTGAACACCTGGAACGTTTTCCCTTTCCCCGTTGTCGCGCAAATCAACATGAATTTCTGAACAAGGGCCACAGGGACCGGTATCGCCCATTTCCCAGAAATTATCCTTTTTATTGCCATTGATGATCCGGTCGGCTGGGAGATACTGAAGCCAATAGGAGTATGCTTCATTGTCGCGACTCACTCCATCTGTTTTATCGCCCTCGAAGATCGTGGCATATAGGCGGTCGGGTGAAAGCCCGTACACTTTAACCAGCAATTCCCAAGCCCAGTCGATGGC
>CAZSIK010000360.1:0-3663 GCA_964606515.1 uncultured Prolixibacteraceae bacterium | reverse complement strand
AAGTTTTTGAAATTACAGGCGACATTTTAGGACAAGCTTTAGCCGATACCGTTCATTTTTGTAGCCCGGAAGCCATCTTCCTGTTCGGCGGCCCTGTGGCTGCAGGAGACTTGCTTTTCAACCCAACCAAAGAATCGATGGAAAGTCACCTGATGAAAGTGTTTCAAAATAAGGTAAATATCTTACCTTCAAAACTCAAATTGGGCGATGCAGCCATTGTAGGTGCCAGTGCATTGGTATATTAAATAAAAGCATTAATTAAAAAGAAAACGTCGATTTGAACCTATTCAAATCGACGTTTCTTTTTTCAGTAATTAACGGAATAGTGATCCTTTTTTAAGGTCAAGAAGCAAATTTTCACTATTATTACAGCCATTTTTAAAAAAATTACAACAAAAAAATAAAAATCAATAGTGATATGCCAAAACGGGAAGATATTAAAAAAGTGATGATAATTGGTTCGGGCCCAATTGTAATTGGTCAGGCCTGTGAATTTGATTATTCAGGCACACAAGCTTGTAAAGCCCTTCGTTCGTTGGGTTACGAAATTGTACTGGTAAATTCAAATCCAGCTACAATTATGACCGACCCTGAAATGGCCGATTTCACCTATATAGAGCCTTTAAACGAATACGCGCTCACCGAAATCATCAAGAAAGAAAAACCCGATGCCTTGCTCCCCAACCTCGGAGGACAAACGGCACTCAACTTATCATTGACCTTGGCTAACAAAGGAATTCTCGATCAATACAATGTTAAGGTGATCGGAGTAAACCTTAAAGCAATAGAAAAAGGGGAAGACCGTACCGAGTTTAAAAATTCAATGCTTGCATTGGGTATTGATATGCCAAAAAGCAAAGCCGTAAACACGGTCGAAGATGCCGAAAAAATTGCCGAAGAGCTGGGATATCCCGTGGTTATTCGTCCTGCCTTTACCATGGGCGGCACCGGGGGAGGACTTGTATACAACCTTGAAGAACTCAGGATCATTGCAGCACGCGGAATCGCTGCCAGCATGGTAGGCCAAATCCTTGTGGAAGAATCGGTATTGGGATGGGAAGAACTTGAACTTGAGGTAGTAAGAGATGCCAAAAACCAAATGATCACGGTTTGCTTCATCGAAAATGTCGATGCAATCGGGGTACATACCGGCGATTCTTATTGTACTGCTCCCATGTTAACCATCTCGGAAGCCTTGCAAAAGAGATTACAGGAATATTCGTATCGTATTGTTGAAGATATTGGTGTAATAGGGGGAACCAACGTACAGTTCGCCCACGATCCCAAAACCGGGCGTGTTGTAGTCATTGAGATCAATCCGCGAACCTCGCGTTCATCGGCGCTCGCATCAAAAGCCACCGGCTTCCCGATTGCTTTTGTTTCGGCCTTGCTTGCCGGCGGGCTAACCCTCGACGAACTTCCTTACTGGCGTGAAGGCACACTCGATAAATATACCCCCTGGGGCGATTACGTGGTAGTTAAATTTGCCAAATGGGCTTTCGAAAAATTCGAAGGGCTCAAAGACAAACTGGGAACCCAGATGCAAGCCGTAGGCGAAGTAATGAGTATCGGTAAAAACTATAAGGAAGCTTTCCAGAAAGCCATTCGTTCGCTCGAGACCGGTCGCTATGGCTTAGGTTTTGCCAAAGATTACAATCAAAAATCATTGGAAGAACTGATGCCCATGCTCAACCATGCCTCTAGCGAACGGCAATTCATCATGTACGAAGCGATACGTAAAGGAGCATCCATCGAAGAACTTCATCGTAAAACCTATATTAAAAAATGGTTTATTGAACAAATGAAGGAACTGGTAATGTTCGAAGAAGAACTGCTGAAGTACAAAGGCACTTCCCTGCCCGACCAGGTCTTGATTAAAGCAAAGAAAGATGGCTTTGCCGATAAGTACTTATCCAAAATCCTCAATATCGATGAAGAAACAATCCGTCGTCAACGCATCGCCCTGGGCCTTGCCGAAGCTTGGGAACCAGTACCTGTAAGCGGTGTCGAAAACGCAGCTTATTATTACTCAACCTATAATGCCCCCGATAAAGTGGCGGTCGACAACAGAAAAAAAATAATGGTTTTGGGTGGAGGCCCCAACCGTATCGGGCAGGGAATCGAATTCGATTATTGTTGTGTACATGCAGCGTTTTCGATCAAAGATGCCGGATTCGAATCGATCATGGTCAATTGTAATCCCGAAACCGTTTCGACCGATTACGATACTTCCGATAAGCTTTATTTCGAACCGCTTACGGTTGAAGATGTGCTTAGTATCTACGAAAAAGAAAAACCCTTTGGGGTGATTTGCCAATTTGGTGGCCAAACCCCGCTCAATATAGCCAGCGAATTGCAACGAAACGGAGTAAACATAATAGGCACCAGCCCCGAAACAATCGATCTGGCCGAAGACCGCGACCGTTTCAGAAAAATCATGCAAAAGTTAGGCATACCGCAACCTGAATCGGGCATGGCCAGCACCGAAGCCGAAGCCCTGGCCATTGCAGCAAGAATCGGGTATCCGCTCATGGTACGGCCTTCGTATGTACTGGGAGGCCGTGGCATGAAGATCGTTCTCGACGAAGCCATGTTGAAACAATATGTGGCTGCCGCTGTCGATGTTACCCCCGACCGTCCCTTGTTGATCGACAAATTTCTCGAAGATGCCATCGAAGCTGAGGCCGATGCTATCGCCGACGGAAAAGATGCCTTTGTCCCGGCGGTGATGCAACACATCGAATATGCCGGGATCCATTCGGGCGATTCGGCCTGCGTAATTCCCCCGGTTATCATTACCGACCAACAGGTGGCCACAATCGAAGATTATACCCGGAAAATTGCCATCGAAATGAATGTGGTGGGGCTGATGAACATTCAATATGCAATTTACGAAGGAGAGGTTTATATTTTGGAAGCCAATCCCAGGGCCTCACGTACGGTGCCCCTGGTTTCAAAAGTATGCAACATCCCCATGGCCAAAATCGCTACTCAGATCATGCTGGGAAAAAAGCTTTCCGACTTTAACCTGAAAAAGAAAGAATTCAGCCATTTCGGGGTAAAAGAAGCTGTATTTCCCTTCAACATGTTTCCCGATGTGGATCCGGTTCTTGGCCCAGAAATGCGTTCTACCGGTGAAGTTTTAGGCTTGGCCTCTTCATTTGGCATGGCTTTCTTCAAATCTCAGGAAGCGACCAAATCAGTACTTCCTACCGAAGGTACCGTATTGATTACAATTGCCGACCGTGACAAGGAGAAAATTGTACAAACGGCAAAAAATTTCCGGGAAATGGGATTCAAGATAGTTTCGACCGAAGGTACAGCTCAATTCCTGAAAAGCCATGGGATTGAGACCAGGAGCATTAAAAAAGTCCATGAAGGCAGGCCCAACATTGTCGATGCAATCAAGAATGGCGAAATCGACCTGGTAATCAACACCCCAGCCGGAAAACAGAGCGAGTTCGACGATTCATATATCAGGAAGAATGCCATTAAGTACAACAAATTATACATTACCACAACAGCTGCAGCTGCTGCCGCTACTCAAGGCATAAAAGAACGGCTGAATGGCAATTACAAGGTGAAATCGTTACAAGAATACCATAAAGAAATCAGGTAAGATTTCAATCATAAAAAAAACCGCTTCTTTCGAAGCGGTTTTTT
>CAZSIK010000359.1:0-3675 GCA_964606515.1 uncultured Prolixibacteraceae bacterium | reverse complement strand
GTTTTGTTGCTGATAAGTAAGAGAACGGGTTTCCATGAAAAAACTTCATTTATATGTCATTAAGAGTTTTATAGGTCCATTTATACTGACCTTTTTCATCTGCATCTTCATCCTGTTGATGCAGTTTCTTTGGAAATACCTCGACGACATGGTGGGGAAAGGGCTTGAAAACATCATCATCGTGGAGCTGATGACCTATGCTGCAATAAGTACGATTCCCATGGCGCTTCCCCTTGCAGTGCTCCTTGCTTCGATCATGACCTTCGGCACACTGGGCGAACGTTTTGAACTGCTCGCGATTAAATCGTCGGGGGTATCACTACTTAAATTCATGCGCCCCTTAATCGTGATGAACATCTTTATTACAATCGCTGCCTATTTCCTGGCCAACGATGTGGTTTCTTACACCAACACCAAATTTGCGGCACTTTTGTGGAGCATCAAAGAACAGCGCCCCGAAATGATCGTCAAGGAAGGGGTATTCTCGAACGAACTCGACGGGTACAGCATCAAGGTGGCCCGGCGAAACCAACAAACTAACATGTTGGAAGGAATCATGATTTACGATCATACGAAAAATCGGGGAAACATTTACGTTACATTGGCCGATTCAGGGCAATTGAACATGTCGGACGACAAACAGTTCATGATCCTTACCCTTTACAATGGTGAAACTTACAATGAAACCCAATCGACCGACCGAAATACTAAAAAGGCCTACCCTTTCAGCCGCGAAAAATTCAAGAAAGAAGTGATTGTAATTAAAATGGAAGGGATGGAATTGAAAAGGGCTGATGAAAAATATTTCAAAGACCTTTACAAGATGCTCAACAACAAACAACTAAGTCACACCGTCGATTCGCTTAACCGGATTTACAAAGACAGGGAACAATCGCTCACGATCAGTGCTTCGTATAACACCAGGCTAAATACCCAATTGAGTAACGCGTTCAGGCCCGACTCGATGCAAGCCCCAATAGCTGAAATACAGCCCATACCCATTGCTTTTGATTCAGTATGGGCTCACCTTGAAGAGCACATGAAAAAATCGGTAATCTCCTCGGCCCAATCATTGGCCCAGGCAAACCAAAGGGTAATGCTCCAATACGAGCCTGACCTTTCGAACAAACTCAGATGGATCAACAAGCACATCATCGAATGGCACCGGAAATACTCTTTGTCAATAGCCTGTTTGATTTTCTTTTTTATCGGAGCTCCTTTGGGCGCCATCATCCGGAAAGGGGGGTTTGGCATGCCTGTGGTGGTTTCAATTCTAATGTTCATCTCGTATTACCTGGTTTCGATGATCGGTGAAAAAGTAGCCAGGGAAGGCATTTGGGACGTGGGGGCTGCCATGTGGATATCGACCGTGGTATTCCTTCCTTTAGGTATTTTTCTAACCTATGAAGCAGTTACCGACTCTATGCTCATGACCTCGGAATCGTATGCCCGCTTTTTAAAAAGCCTTAACCCATTCAGGTTTCTGGTTTCAAAATCGAAAAGAAAGCAAAAACAAAATGAAAATACTGGTCCTGTGCAATAAGCCCCCTTACCCTCCTGTCGACGGGGGCACCATTGCATCGTGGGGATTGATCAGTTCGCTGGCAAAGGTTGACAACGAGGTTACTGTACTGGCCATGAATACCCGGAAACACCATGTTACTCCCTGGGATATCCCCGAAGAAATCAAGTCGCTGGTAACCATACACCTGGCAGAAGTATCTGCTCCTATAACCCTTTCGGGATTGATAAGCAATCTTTTGTTCTCAAAGCTACCTTATAATGCAGAACGGTTTATCGACAAAAGTTTTGCAAAAAAAATTTCAGATATCCTGACCCATCAGGTTTTCGACCTTGTTCAGCTCGAAGGCTTGTATGTGTGTCCCTATATTCCTGTTATCAGGGAGAAAAGCAAAGCGCTGATTGCTTACCGGAGCCACAACATTGAATCGGAAATTTGGGAAAGGACTTTACAGCAATCGTCCTGGCCTAAGAAAGCCTACCTTAAGATACTGACTAAAAGGATGAAAAAATTTGAATACTCCTTACTGAACCAGTACGATTTATTGATCCCGATAACCCAGCGCGATAACGATAAGCTAAACCTCATGGGAAATAAAAAACCATCGCTAGCTGTTCCCGCGGGCTTAAGCCTCGATGAGGCCGTACATACACAGCCCCCGGGAAATAACGATCTGTTTTTTATCGGAGCCCTCGACTGGGGACCAAACGCTGAGGGTTTGCTCTGGTTTTTTGAGCAATGTTGGGATAAGCTTCTTCGACACAGACCAGGAATCACTCTTTCGGTTGCTGGACGCAATGCGCCAAACTGGTTCATCCAAAGAATTAATCGACCTCAGGTTGAATACCTTGGAGAAGTTCCCGATGCCAAAGAATTCATGCAGCAACATGGAATAATGATTGCCCCGCTTTTATCGGGTAGTGGAATGAGAATCAAGATTATTGAAGCCATGGCCTGTAAAAAACCCATTATCACTACTTCAATCGGGTGCGAAGGCATTGAAGCCACTCATGGTTTGAACATCATGATTGCCAACACTCCCGACGAGTTTATTGCTTGTGTGCTGCAACTCATCGAACAACCCAGCCTGGCTGCAACAATCTCGGAGAATTGCTTTACCTTTGTCGAAAACCACTTCTCAGACCAGAAACTGGCCAGCAAATTGATTACATTTTACAAAAAACACTTGTCATGACGGTTCTTTTTTGGATTCTTTTTAGCGCATTTTTTTACGCTTACTTTGGATACGCCATTGTTTTATTCGTCATAACACGGTTTGGGCCTGCACCTATCAAACCCGAACTACCTGAACCAACGGAAGAGTGGCCCGAGGTTTCGCTTTTCATCACTGCCTACAATGAAAAAGATATTTTAGACGAGAAAATCGCGAACTGCAAGGCCCTCGATTACCCTGAAGATAAATTAAAAGTGGTTTTTGTCACCGATGGTTCAACCGATGGAAGCCAGGACTATCTTTCACAATTCAAGCACCTTGCAGTACACCATGAAGAAACCAGAAAAGGCAAGGTAAATGCAATGAACCGGGGGATGCAGCATACTACATCCGAGATCGTGGTTTTCACCGATGCCAACACCCGCTTGAACCCAGAAGCCATCAAACGGATGGCTGCTCATTTTTCTGATCCTAAGGTAGGCTGTGTTGCAGGGCGTAAAAAAGTAGAAAATAGCCAACAAGCATCGGCCGCTGGTACAGGCGAAGGGCTATACTGGCAGTTTGAATCGTGGTTAAAAGAGCTCGATGCCCGATTTTTTGCCCCGGTTGGCGCTGTGGGAGAATTGTTTGCCATCAGGGGTGCACTCTTTGAAGCCGTTGCTCCCGACACCATTCTCGACGACATGATAATCTCGTTCAATGTTTTGCAAAAGGGGTATAAACTGACTTATGAACCAGGTGCTCTTGCCACCGAGAAAGCCTCGTTCGATGTAAAGGAAGAACTTAAACGAAAGGTCAGAATTGCTGCCGGGGGCCTACAAGCCATGATCAGGCTCAGGGATTTGTTGAATCCGTTCAGGCATGGTCGACTTGCTTTTCAATTTTTTTCGCATAAAGTGTCGAGATGGACTTTTGCTCCCTGGTGTTTTTTTCTCATGTACCCGGTAAATGCGGCAATCATGTTTTCGGATACCGACGG
>CAZSIK010000358.1:449-3680 GCA_964606515.1 uncultured Prolixibacteraceae bacterium | reverse complement strand
GAACGTTCACACCAATACCAACGCATGGTACTACAGTTGGATGAAATATTTCGACTACTCAAAAATTGCCTATTCGGGCAAAATGACCCGCCACGGTTGCGGTTTCTATCCTGGCAATTCGCTTGCGACTATTTGGGGCGACATGAACGCGGCCTTTGGAATTCAGCGCATCCAGTTCGAAAGCGATGAGCCCTTTTGGTGCAACGAGTTCAACACAATGGCATCGGTGCCCAATTCCATCCGCAAATCGGCCTACCTTACATTGATGTATGGCAACCAAATGGTTTGCGGCTGGACATGGCAAAGCATGTGGGCCGGCGAAGAGCAATACCTTGAAGGAATGCTCGACTGGGACGGTATTCCCAATCGCAAATACGATGAATACAAGCAGATTGCCACCGAATTCAAGAAGATTGAAAAATATTTTCCGTATAAACCAAAAGCTGAAGTGGGATTGGCATTTTCATTCCCCAGTCAAATTGCAAGCGGCTCATTTCCAATTCAACATGAAAACCAAGTACAAGCTTGTTGGGACATGTTTTTTTGGCGCAACATGGATTGCAAAATGCTGGAAATCTCACAAAGCAAGCTCGACTACAAACTTTTGTTCGTGCCCGGAGTTACGGTAATGGACAAGGTTTCGGCGCAAAAAATACGCGACTATGTACAAAATGGCGGAACCGTTATCATGACCGCCAACTCGGCCATGGTCGACACCACCGGACAAGTTTTCAGAAGCACACTTCCCGGAATGTTGAGCGATGTATTTGGCATTCGTGTGGCCAGTTTTGAAGAAACCGAACCGATGAACGAAATTTCGCGCAAAGGCTACAAAGGCAAGAAGCTCGAATTCACCTACAAAGGAAAAGCAGTTGATGTGGAATCGTCAAGGTTCGACATCGTTCAACCAAAGGGTGCTGAAGTGATTGGCCAACTGACCAGTCTGGACAAAGATTACCCAATCATGACCATCAACAACTACGGAAAAGGAAAGGCCATTTACGTGGGCTTGCCTGCCAACGGCAATGTACTTGGCGGCATTGTTGATGAGCTGATCAAAGAGTTGGGCATACAAAAAGGACCCGAAGTCCCATCGGGCGTGATGGCCCGGCAAATCGACAACAAGCATTTCCTCTACCTCAATACAAGCGGTGAGTCCAAGGGAATTAAATTGAACCAAAAATCGAAGAGCATTCTTTTCGACAAGGAATATTCGTGCAATTTCACCATTGCTCCTTTTGAACCGGAGTTTATTGAAATAAGATAAAAATGAAGAATCAACTATTGTTCACCATTGTTGTTGCAGCGGGTTTTATCTTATCGGCTTGCAACCCAACCAAGGCTCCCGAAGCTTATGGCCCAATCCCAACCGAAAACCAACTGCGCTGGCAGGAAATGGAATATTACGCGTTCATCCATTTTTCGCTGAACACTTACACCGACCAGTCGTGGGGTTTTGGGAACGAAGATATGAACCTGTTCAATCCCGACAGTCTGGACGCGCGGCAATGGGCCCGAATATGCAAGGAAGCTGGCATGAAAGGCATCATCATCACGGCCAAACACCATTGCGGATTCTGCCTATGGCCAACAGAAACTACTGAATATTCAGTAAAAAATGCCCCGTGGAAAGACGGCAAGGGCGACGTGCTGCGCGAAATGGCCGATGCCTGCAAAGAGTTCGGACTGAAGCTGGGCATTTACGTTTCACCTTGGGACCGCAACCATCCCGATTATGGAAAACCAGAATACATCAACGTTTTTCGAAACCAAATTAAAGAAGTGCTGACCAATTACGGCGAGGTTTTCGAAATTTGGTTCGACGGGGCCAACGGGGGCGACGGCTACTACGGCGGTGCCAACGAAGTCCGCAAAATTGATCGTACCACCTACTACGACTGGCAACCTACCTACAAGATGATTCGCGAATTGCAACCCAACATTGTGATTTGGAACGATGGCGGCGACCGTGCCGACCTGCGCTGGGTGGGTACCGAAGAAGGCTACGTGGGCGAAACCAACTGGAGTTTGTTGAATGCCACGGGCGATGTTCCCTGGGGAATGTTGCACTACGGAGTTGAAAACGGCGATTCGTGGGTGCCTGCTGAAGTGAACACTTCTATCCGCCCCGAATGGTTTTACCACCCAGCCGAGGACGACAAAGTGAAAACCGTTCCCAAACTGATGGAGACTTATTACAACTCCATTGGTCACAACGGAACCCTTTTGCTCAACCTTCCCATTATGCCCAACGGCCGGATTCACCCAAGCGACGAAAAAAGGGCACATGAATTTGGGAAAGCAATCAACGAATCATTTGCAGTGAACCTGGCCGAAAAAGCGAAAGCCGAAGCGTCGAACATTCGTGGCAACTCTAAGAAATTCAACGCAGCCAAGGCCATCGACGGCAACACCGAAACCTATTGGACATGCGACGACAGCGCGATTTCAGCTTCCTTGACCATCGATTTGGGCCAACCAACCCTCATCAACCGTTTTATGGCACAAGAATACATTCGCTTGGGTCAGCGCGTTAAATCGTTTACAGTTGAAGCTTTTACAGAAAGCGAATGGAAAGAAATTTCAAGAGGAACCACTATTGGCTACAAGCGCATTGTGCGTTTCCCAAGCGTGAACGCGTCGAAAGTGCGCATCACCATCACCGATTCGAAAGCATGTCCACTTATTTCCAACATCGGAATTTACAATGCACCTGTCTTTCTGAACGCTCCATTGATAACACGCAATCAAAATGGTGAAGCTTCAATTACGACCAACGACATTGGTCCCATTTTCTACTACACCCTCGACGGAAGCGAACCAACTACCGAATCGAACGTATACACCGCACCTTTCATTGCCGATGGAAAAGTTGAGGTGAAAGCCATTGCAACCGAACCCGCTACGGGCAAAAGCAGTCCGGTTGGCTCTGAGAAATTCGACCTATCGAAAAAAGATTGGAAAGCAATCGGAATCGATGATGCCGACGTGAGCAAAATATTCGACGGAAACCCATTGACCACCTGGCACCAACGCGGCGAAAAGGTGATGCCCTTCGATTTGCTTATCGATCTTGGCAACAATCACAATCTGAGCGGTTTCAAATACTTGCCCGACCAAAACCGATGGAGCTCGGGCATCATTTCAAACTACCAATTCTATGTCTCAACCGACAAGGTGAAGTGGAACCTGGTAAGCGAGGGCGAGTTTTCAAACATTAAGAATAACCCT
>CAZSIK010000358.1:0-439 GCA_964606515.1 uncultured Prolixibacteraceae bacterium | reverse complement strand
TTAAAACTTTTACCCCCCAAAAGGTCCGTTACATCAAATTTAGGGCTTTAAAAAATATTCAGGCTGACGAGATTACCGGATACGCTGAATTTGATCTGATTTCTCTTTAAATTTTTGCCTTGAAGTTTCAGATCGAAACTGGATCGAAAGCTGTGCAAAATTGAAATACTTACTGTAATTTTAGCCGGATTGATTTTTAATAGTGAACGGTTATGAGAGTACCAAGTTGGTTCTTGACGTTTTTTTTTCTTGTTTATTTTTTGAGCTCATCAGCTTCTGATGCGAAATTCTATTCTGTCAACCAGGTGCATGGCATTTCGATCAGGGGGGCCAATTCAGTCTGTAAGGATCAAAACGGGTTTATCTGGGCTTCGGCCAAATCGTGTGTATTGCGACTTACCCACGACGATTACAGGGTGTACGACCTCCCGTTCAGTAC
>CAZSIK010000357.1:0-3709 GCA_964606515.1 uncultured Prolixibacteraceae bacterium | reverse complement strand
TGAAGGTCAGTCATTCCGCCCTGAGATGAAGGTACAGGAAGCCGATTCAAAAGTCAGTTTCATGGCTGGGGTTAACAACATCCTGAAGATATGGCCCGATGCCCGCTTCGATATAAAGGTTATCGATAGCCATAGCTTGTTCCACCAAACAACACAGAATGAAATAGGTTATTTTCAGTATGCCCTGATCAAAACCTTGCCCGAAACGGTACTCGATCTTTACCTTACCAATACTGAGCTCATCGGAAACCGAACCCTTTCGGCCTGTCTTTCTGAAGAGAAACCCAACCAGGAGGTTAAGCAGAAAACCCTCAGAGGTATGGTCTCAGATAAAAAAGGAAGGCCTGTGCCTGGCATAAAAGTAATGGCCTTCGAACCCGACCAAACGATCATCCGCGATGGCTTCACCGACGAAAAAGGCCATTTCGTGATTGAGGGAATTGATAAAAACAGCGACATCAGGTTGAAGGCACTCAACCCAAGTGGTAAAGTTAGTTACGAGGTAAAACTCTTTTCTTCTTTTCAGGAATCGCTTGAACAGTTGATCAATTTGGCTTCATTTGGAGTAAAAAAAATATACGACCCGCTTCGTATTGCACAGTATTACGACACCAATCGTGAGGTGATCCGCGAGTACTTGGGCGACTACCGTACAAATAATTCAGCGGCAAACGTGGAAAGGATGCTCCAATCGGGAAGCAGCATTCTCGATGTGATCAGGATGATGAAAGCATTTGACATCATGAACAACCAAATTGTGTTTTATGGCGGGCAGAATTCTCTCAATTTCCAATCGGGAGCGCTTATTGTAATTGATGGGCAAAAAATGGGTACCGATATTTCGGCCCTGAATTCGGTATCCCCACTCGATGTAGTTTCCATCTCGGTATCGACTGATCCAATGGATATTCAGAAATACACCGGGCTCAACTCGGTTGGGGTAATCGAAATTGTTACCCGTGGGGCTAACCAAACCGGTAGATTGCCTAATGTTAGGGAATTGGGGAATACCTCGCCTGAAAAGGAATTTTCGGCCAAACCACAGCAAAATACCCGGCTTTGGCTACCCGGGCTGCCTGCTATTGATGGAAAACTTAACCTGACCTTCGACCCTGGCGAAATAAAAACTGGTTTTATTATCCAGATTGATGCCGTGGCCGGTAATGGTGAAACAGTTTCATTCACGGAAGTGTTCCGAAACGAATAAAACAGACGAAATGTTCTTGTTCATTTTGTAACTCGGTACTTGATTAACAACCATTTTTCCACTGCTGTTTTTTCCAACGGAATTTCTTGAAAACAAAGTAAGCCTGTTGCTTCATGATATTTCATCAATGTTATAAGGCGTTTCCTGGTACACGTAGTAATTCAGCCAGTTCTGAAAGAACAGGTTGGCATGCCCGCGCCAACGCACCACCGGTTTGTTGGCCGGATCGTTCTTGCGGTAGTAATGTTTGGGAAGTTCGATCGGAATCCCTTTGCCCAGGTCGCGACGATATTCCTCGTCGAGAGTTAAAGGCGCGTATTCCGAATGCCCGGTTACAAAAAAACGACGATTGCCTCGGTCTTTGACCAAATATACCCCCGACTCATCCGATTCGGCCAGGATTTCCAATTCTGGTACTTTTTCAATGTCTTCTCTTTTGATTTCGGTATGGCGTGAATGGGGTACATGAAATTCGTCATCGAAACCACGGAAGATGGGAATTTTTGGGTCGGATACCGTGTGATGGAACACCCCGAACATTTTTTGCTGAAGCGGATGTTTGGGTATGCCGTAGTAATGGTAGAGCGCGGCCATCGAAGCCCAGCAAATAAAAAGCGACGATTGAACGTGGGTTTTGGCCCAATCGAGAATTTGCTGCATTTCTTGCCAATAGCTAACCTCTTCGTATTCAATTTGCTCGACCGGTGCTCCGGTAACGATCAAGCCATCGTACTTACGGTGTTTGATCAAGTTGAAATCGGCATAAAAATTTTGCATGTGTTCCAACGAGGTGTTTTTGGGGGTATGCCCCATGATCTTTACCAGGTCGATCTCGAGCTGCAAGGGGGTATTCGAGAGCAGGCGGATCAGGTCGGTCTCGGTGGTTTCCTTTACTGGCATCAGGTTCAAAACAGCAATCCTGAGCGGACGGATGTCCTGATGTGTGGCCCGGGTTGTGTCCATCACGAAGATGTTCTCTTTTTTCAGCGCCTCGATGGCGGGCAATCGGTCGGGTATGTTTACTGGCATGGCTGATTTTTTTTTATCCTGACAGGTTTTTAAAACCTGTCAGGATTAGTTCTTTGTTATATCTTCGAAAATGCTTGTTCCAAATCTTCCTTGATGTCGTCGATGTGTTCAATACCTACCGACAGGCGCAACTGGTCGGGCAGTACCCCGGCCGATAATTGTTCCTCGTTGCTTAACTGCGAGTGGGTAGTAGTTGCCGGGTGGATGATCAGGGTTTTGGCATCGCCTACATTGGCCAAATGGCTGATTAACTCCAGGTTATTGACAAACTCTGAAGCGGCTTCTTTTCCGGCTTTAAGCCTGAAGGTGAGAACGCCGCCAAATCCATTGGTCAGATACTTTTTGGCCAGTTCATGGTATTTGCTGCTTTCAAGCCCGGCATAATTGACCGCTTCAACCTTTGGATGTTTCTCGAGCCAGCGGGCCAGCTCAAGGGCATTGTCGACCGTGCGTTGTACCCGCAGCGACAAGGTTTCCAAACCCTGGATCAACTGCCACGAGTTAAACGGGCTGATGGCCGGTCCTATATCACGCAACCCTTCCACCCGCAGCCTGATGGCGTAAGCAATGTTTCCGAAGGGGCCGTCAGCTCCAAAGACGTCCCAAAATACCAATCCGTGGTAACCTTCCGATGGCTCGCTGAATTGTGGAAACTTCCCGTTGCCCCAGTTGTAATTACCCCCATCGATCACTACGCCACCCAAGCTGGTGCCATGTCCACCGATCCATTTGGTGGCCGACTCGACCACGATATTGGCACCATGTATGATGGGGCGGAACAAATAACCGGCAGCGCCAAAGGTATTGTCGACCACCAGCGGCAGATCGTACTTTTTAGCCAGGGCCGATACTTTTCCCCAATCGGGTATGTTGAAGTTGGGATTGCCCAGGTTTTCGACATAAATGGCTTTGGTGTTGCTGTCGATCAGTTTTTCAATCTCTTCAGCCGAATCGTCCTTGGCGAAGCGGGCTTCAATCCCAAATTTTTTAAAGGTGACTTTAAACTGGTTGAAGGTCCCGCCATACAAGAAGGGCGAGGTCACAAAATTGTCGCCGGCCTGAAGAATGTTGTGCAAGGCCAGGAACTGTGCTGCGTGCCCCGAGGCGGTAGCTACGGCGGCAACACCCCCTTCGAGGGCGGCAACCCGTTTCTCGAATACGTCGGTGGTGGGGTTCATAAGGCGGGTATAGATGTTGCCAAACTCTTTCAGGGCAAATAGGTTGGCCCCATGTTCGGCATTTTTGAACACATACGAGGTGGTCTGGTACAAGGGTACGGCACGCGACAGGGTGGTTTCATCGGGAGTATGGCCGGCGTGCAATTGCAAGGTTTCGTAACGGTACTTTTTCGACATAGCTGTATTTTTTTAATTGATTGATATACAATTTCAGACCCGACAAAGTTCATTTGCCGGATGAATTTGATGAATAAAAATTGTTTGATTTAAACTTAAAACTGGAAGCGCATGTATA
>CAZSIK010000356.1:0-3718 GCA_964606515.1 uncultured Prolixibacteraceae bacterium | reverse complement strand
TGCTTGCCTTTTTGGGGTGGATCTCCGAAACCTCGGGTCATAGGTTCGCACCAGCCTTCCTTCCCTACTACTTTACCGCCATCAACCTGGCCACCATCAAAGGGCAGTTAAGGTATTGTAAAGGAAAACAACCCGCTGCCTGGGATAAAGCCAAAAGAATACTTTAATTGATATCTTTTTTTTAGTTTTGCAACCTGACAAACAGAGGTCACACAAATTATGGGGGAAATTAAATTGAATACAATCGACGAAGCAATCGAAGCTATCAAAAATGGGGAGATTGTGATCGTTGTCGATGACGAAGACCGTGAAAACGAGGGCGACTTCATTGCTGCCGCCCAGAAGGTAACACCCGAAATGGTCAATTTCATGAGCAAGGAAGGACGCGGCCTGATCTGTGTTCCCATTACCGAAAAACGTTGTGAAGAATTGGAACTGGAGATGATGGTGGGCAAGAATACTTCCCTCTTCGATACCCCATTTACCGTTTCTGTCGATGCCATCGGGTTTGGCACTACCACCGGTATTTCGGCCTACGACCGCAACATCACGATCAAATTACTTGCCGATCCTAAAACAAAGCCCGAACAGTTAGGCCGTCCCGGGCATATTTTCCCACTGAAAGCAAAGAACAAAGGAGTTCTTCGCCGTTCAGGCCATACCGAAGCTGCTGTCGATTTGGCCCGTATGGCCGGCCTCGAGCCCGCAGGTATCCTGGTCGAAATCCTCAACGACGATGGTACCATGGCCCGCCTTCCCCAATTGATAAAGATTGCTGAAAAATTCAAGCTTAAAATCATCACCATTGAAGACTTAATCGCTTATCGTATCGATAAAGAAAGTCTTATCAAACGAGGAGCAGAAGCCCAATTGCCCACTCAGTACGGCGATTTCAAGATCATTCCCTTCCTTCAGAAATCGAATGGGAAAGAACATGTAGCCCTGGTTAAGGGCGAATGGGAAGCCGATGAAGCCATTTTGGTCAGGATGCACTCCTCGTGCATTACCGGCGATATTTTCGGTTCGAAACGTTGCGAATGCGGGGAACAACTCCATAAATCGATGGAACTGATCGAAAAAGAAGGCAAGGGCATTGTAGTATACCTCGACCAGGAAGGACGTGGAATCGGTTTACTCAATAAAATTAAAGCCTACCAGCTTCAGGAAAATGGTCTCGATACTGTTGAAGCCAATCTCCACATGGGATTTGCCCCCGATGAACGTGACTATGGTGTGGGTGCACAAATTCTTCGTAGCCTTGGAGTGAAAAAAATGAGGCTACTATCCAATAATCCGGTAAAACGGGTAGGCCTCGAAGGATTCGGGCTTAAAGTGGTTGAAAATATTCCTATTGAAGTTGAACCCAACGAACACAACGAGTTCTACCTCAAAACTAAACGCGACCGAATGGGGCATATCCTGCAAACATTCAAGTACGAACACGAGTAATGAAAGGGGATTCCTTTTTGTTTTTAAAGGAACAACAAATACCAATGCCAAGAGAAAGGTTGAATACTAGCTTTGGCGCAGCAATTCAATTTCATCGATGGTTGACGGTTTTGGCTTACCCAGTCGTTTGTGGCCATTTTCGGTAATCAGGTAATCTTCCTCATTACGGATACCGCCAAAATTCCTGAATTTATCCACTTCCTTGTAATTGATAAATTGACTGAATTTATCATCGGCTTTCCATAAATCAATCAGGAAAGGATTAAAATAAATGCCTGGTTCGACCGTAACTGTAAATCCCGGTTTCAATGCTTTTGCCAATCTAAGTGATTTCAACCCAAATTGGGTGCTTTTTGATTCTCCGCTATACCCTACGTTCAATTCACCCAGATCTTCCATATCGTGCACATCGAGGCCAAGCATGTGCCCCGTGCCACAAGGAAAAAACAGCGCGTGTGCCCCTTCTGCAACCGCTTCTTCAGCATTGCCCCTTGTGATTCCCAAGGCTTTCAGACCATTAAAAATGACCCGACAAGCTGCGAAATGCGCTTCACGATAGGGAATTTCGGGTGCCAACACGGCTACTGCAGCCTGTTGTGCATCGAGTACTATCTGGTAAATCTGCTTTTGAATGGAAGTAAATTGGCTTGAAACAGGGATGGTGGTTGATAAATCGCCTGCATAGTGCAAAGGAGTTTCAGCGCCACAGTCGAGCAACACCATCTGGCCTTCTTTCAGCACCTCCTTTTTCGAATAATTATGCAGGATTTCTCCATGCACCGTAGCAATAATCGGGAACGAGGGTTGCCCACCATACGAACAGATCATTTCGTTCACCTTGGCCACAACCTGCTTTTCAATCATCCCAGGTCTTAAGGCACTGATAATTTCACGATGGATATCTGAAGTCCAGTTTATCGCTTTTTCAATTTCTAAAATTTCAAGTTCACTTTTTATTTCCCGTTGTGCAACCACCGTTTTCACCAATTCTTCCGACGATTTGATGGTAAACTGATCGGGGCGGATGTTGAGCAGGCGCAATAACTTGATTTTGTTTTCAGGACGGTATGGGGTTAAAAAATGAATAGGCCTTCCGGCAGCTTGTGCTTCACGTAAAATGGTGTACAATTTTACCATAGGAAGGGTGTCGGCAATTCCGGTTTTTTCACAAAGCGACCTGAGTGAAGGCAGTGGCCCGGTCCAAATCAGTTCATCAATGCTGGGGTCGTCGCCAAAAACAGTTTCCGTATCGGCTTCCAAATCGATTAAGGCAGCCAGCGAAGGCCGGTCGATACCAAAATAATACAGGAAAGAACTGTGTTGCCTGAAAGGATATGGATTGTCGGGATAATTCATGGGCGATTCATCATTTCCCAAAAAGAGAATAACCCCCTGTTTCAACCTATCTTTTAAAATTTTGCGCCGTTGCACATATACTTCGGGATCGAACATTTCCTCGGTTTTTTTGAAAATCAAAAATAACTTATTTAACAATCAGTTGAATAAAAAATTCAAGCAAATATTGCTTTGCTTTTCCTGAAAAAAGAAACAATCTTTGCACTTGGCTACCCCTGCGGATAACGAGGTGCAAAACTAACGATAAATTCATTTGACATGGCAAAAATATTGGTAATCGACGACGAAAGGGCCATCCGGAATACGTTGAAAGAAATATTGACCTACGAAAACTATCAGGTCGAGCTGGCCGAAAATGCAAAACAAGCTCTTGAAAAGGTGAAAAACAACGAAGTTGACCTGATTTTGTGCGACATCAAAATGCCCGATACCGACGGAATTGAGTTGCTGCCCCAGTTGCTCGAACTGCACCCCGATACCCCGGTGGTAATGATTTCGGGGCACGGCAACATCGATACTGCTGTTGAAGCAATCAAGAAAGGAGCCTACGACTTTATCGAAAAACCACTCGACCTGAATCGCTTGCTAATTACCATCCGCAATGCACTCGACCGTTCGAACCTGGTTACGGAAACCAAAAAACTCAGAAAAAAAATCGATCAGCGCTATACCATCGTCGGGAAATCGCCTGCCATTACCCAAATTCTTGAAATGAGCGACAAGGTAGCCCGTACCGATGCCCGGGTTTTGATTACCGGAGCCAACGGCACAGGCAAAGAGTTATTTGCCAGAAGATTGCACGATCTTAGCCCCCGTTCGTCAGCATCATTTATCGAAGTAAATTGTGCAGCCATTCCTTCCGAACTGATCGAAAGTGAACTTTTCGGACACGAGAAAGGAGCTTTCACCTCGG
>CAZSIK010000355.1:0-3719 GCA_964606515.1 uncultured Prolixibacteraceae bacterium | reverse complement strand
TAGGCTCGTCGAGAAACACAATTTTGGGTTCGTGGAAGATGGCCACCGAGAAAGCCAATTTTTGTTTCCAGCCAAGGGGCAAGCGCTTCACAAGGGTATCACGTTCGGCACTAAACCCAAGCTGGTGTAATAGTTCATCCGTACGAGGCGCAATTTCCTTTTTGGGAATACTGTATATTCCGGCAAACAGCCTGATGTTCTCCCAAACTTTGAGGTCTTCGTACAGAGCAAACTTCTGGCTCATGTAGCCAATGTTTTTCTTGATCTGCTCGGCTTGTGTATTGATATCGTAACCGGCAACAAAACCTTTGCCCGAAGTAGCCTTGCTCAACCCGGTGAGCATGCGCATGGCCGTGGTTTTACCTGCTCCGTTGGCACCCAGGAAACCAAAAATTTCACCTTTCTCAACTTCGAACGAAATGTGGTCGACCGCCTTAAACGAGCCAAATGTCTTACATAGGTTCTCAGCCCAAACCACTTTATCGTTATGCTTTAAAGGCTTAAATTGTTCTTTATTCATGGCTTTCCGGTTTTTCAAGAGTTAGTTCCATAAAACAATCTTCGATTGAAGCTTTGTTTTGTTCAATTACAATTGAATTGTGCCCTTTCAAAGTTAAATAAGTCCGAAGGGATTCAATGTTGTTTGTTGTATTTTTTAAGGTGATGTGATGGGTGTCGCCAAAAGCAAAGCAAGTACGAAGGAATTCATATTGTCGTAGGTCTTTCATTATCTTTGACATATTTTCACCTTTAACGGTCCAGAGCGCTTGTGCAAACTGGCTTACGATATTTTCAGGTGTATCGATTGTCAGGAACTGCCCGTTTTGGATCAGGGCAATACGGTCGCACAAAGCGGCTTCATCCATGTAAGGCGTTGAAACCAGAATCGTAATACCCTGTTTTTTAAGGCGTTTCAGCATTTCCCAAAATTCTTTGCGAGAAACCGGGTCGACCCCCGTGGTGGGTTCGTCGAGAAAAAGCACTTTAGGTTTGTGTATCAGGGCACAACACAAGGCCAGTTTTTGTTTCATCCCACCCGAAAGCTGGCCTGCCCGTCGCGTTTTGAAAGGTTCAATCTGTTTGTAAATGTCTTCGATTAAATGATAATTTTCGACAATTGTTGTATTGAATACGCTGGCAAACACGTTCAGGTTTTCCTCAACAGTAAGGTCCTGATACAGTGAAAAACGCCCCGGCATGTACCCAACCCTATTCCTGATGGCCTTGTATTCTTTTACCACATCAAAACCATCCACCGTAGCCGTACCCGAATCGGCAACCAACAAGGTAGTCAGAATGCGGAACAGGGTAGTTTTACCAGCTCCATCGGGACCAATAATTCCGAATATCTCGCCATACGAAACATTGAACGCAATATCATTCAATGCCTTAACATGCCCATACGATTTGCTTATTGATTGACAATTGACAATTGATAATTGACAAATCTTCGCAAATTCAGGACTATCGTGTTCGTTGTTCGATTTCATTTTATTTATTTTGAACATACAATTGTCAATTGTCAATTGTCAATTTAATTCCCCCGTACATCCCAATTTTCAAATAACCATCGTTCTTAACCGCAATTTTCAAGGCATAAACCAGGTTGTCGCGTTCGTTTTTGGTTTGTATGGTTTTAGGGGTAAACTCGGCCTTGTCGGAAATCCGGCTTATGGTTCCACTGTAGTGTCGGGTATCGCTGCCAAAATCGGCAAAAACATCCAATGTTTCACCAATTTTCAACTGGGTAAGCTGATCGGAAGTGACATACGCCCGCAAAACCATGTTATCCATATCGGCCACTTTAAACAAGGCTTTTCCAGGAATGGCCAACTCGCCAGCTTCGGTATATTTAACCAGCAAAGTTCCGTTTATAGGACTGACAATCCGGCATTTATTAAGTTGATCGTTGATTTGCTCCACCTGAATTTCCATCGAAACGAGGTCTTCGCTAATGCCCCGGTTCGAAATATCCAGGGTCGATTTTTGGGCCAGCACTTGTTTTTCAAGCACAGCAATCTGAGCATTCACATCGTCGAGCGCTTTTTGATTGACCGCGTTGGCTTTCACCAGGTTTGCAATCCTTTTATTCTCTGTTTTGGCTGTGGCAATTTGTTGTTCGAGAACGGCAATTTGCTTGCTTACTTCAGGCCTGCGGGCTTTCAGTGCATTCATCCCTGCCAATAATTGTTGCTTTTTCAGGTGCAACTGCACGCTGTCGATAAGGCCCACCACTTGTTGCTGTGCCAGCTGCTGGCCTTCCTGGACATCGAATTGCAAAATTTTGCCACTTACTTCGGCCGAAACCATAATCTCGGTAGCCTCGAAAGTACCCGAGGCATCGTATTGCTCGTCGTGATTATTGCAAGAAGCGAAGACCAAAAAAAATGCAATGAAATAGATGAATTTTTCCATGATATTGTTATTTAATTATTTACAGTGTTTTTTAAACTACAAATAGCCATTAACAGCTGAATTTCGTGCAACGATTTCTGTTGCCGTGCCTGACTCTCGGCATTGATTTCACGTACCAGGTCGGTGGTGGTGAGGGTTCCGTTTTCAACTTTGGCAGTGGCTGTTTTTTTGATCTGTTGGCGTAGTGCAATGATTTCTTCATCGATTAATAGCAATGTTTTTATCTTCTCAATTTCCAACGAGCTTTGTTTTACTTTCAGCCTTGTGTTGAACAAAAAAGTCTCACGCTGCACCCCAACAGTTTGTCTGCCCAATTCAATTTTGGCCAGGTTGTTTTTCTGGGTATAGAACGCGCTTAAAGCCCATGAGAAACGAAGGCCTCCAATATAAAAAGGAGAAAAACCATCGGTAAACATATTCAACCCAGGCTTTCCGTAGCCCCCTTGAAAAAAGGCTCCCACGCGAGGCATAAGAGCCGCATCGATCTGTTGTTTTTGGCTTTCATACAAGCTTAGCTGGGCATCGAAAAGTTTTAACTCAGGGCGATTATTTTCTACGGCTGAAAAAATTGATAAATCGGCTTCAGGCTTTATAAGTAATTCTGAATTTGGAATTTTCTGACCGATAAATGCCGAAAGCAAAGCAAGGTAATTATCGAGTGTACTGTTCAACTCTGTTTTGCGCTGGTTAAGATTCAATTGTTCCACTTTCAACACATCCAAATCGGCTTGATTGGCCATGCCGTTTTGTTGCAAAGCCTCGAGGCGCTTGTAGTTGCTTTCGAGTTCCGACTGCAGCAATCCGGTTTGTTTTAGTTGCTCGTCGACAAGCAATACCCCGAAGAACAATTGGTTAACCCGTTCGTTCAATGCAAAGAGGTCGACTTCGAGCTTGTTTTTTTCCACCTCGGAACCGGTACGGGTGAGTTCTTTCTGGGCGGTAACAACACCTCCATCCCAAATCAGCTGATTGGCTTCAATCACAGCCTGGTACTGGTCGCGGCTGATGGTTGGGAACGTTACTTCGCGCCCGGTCATCTGACTGAGAATCTGCCCAAGACTTTCTGGAATCTGGGTTACCTCCGACTGGTAGCTGGCCTTGGCGGAAACCGAAATTTGGGGCCAATACCCTCTGCTTGCATTGCTTAAATTGAATCGGGTAGTTTGCGCAATAAGGCCGAATTGCTTCACTAATGGATAGTTTTCGCGTGCCTTTTGCTGGCATTCCCCAAGGGTAAGTTGCGCTTGGGCCATGACAGTAAAAAACAACAAAACAATGATCAATTTTATTTGTGATTTCATCTT
>CAZSIK010000354.1:0-3721 GCA_964606515.1 uncultured Prolixibacteraceae bacterium | reverse complement strand
TAAATCCACATGTCGTCGGCCTTGTTTTCGTAATCATGGATCAACAGTGCGGTACCTTTTACATCGGGTGGCGCAGTAAACCGGACGATGGTTTTGCTTACCCCGTTGAATTTTCCTGTGGCCGTAACGGTTTCCCTGATCCGTTCCCTTCCTTTGTCGTCGAGTATTTTCAAAGTCGACGACATTTCCATCGTGTTGAGGTTCATGGCTTCGGAAGCTTTTTGGCTGATTTCGAGCGCGGTTTGGGCTCCCGATATCAGAGGGAGCAAGATGGTCAGGATTAATGCATTTCTTTTCATATAGTGAGCTATTAAATGATTTCATTTTCTGTAATTTCTGAATAAATGGTTTTGCTTTCAGTCCTGTAGGCCTGGTGATCGAATTCAACCACCGCATTTGTTTGGATAAGATGATTTAGTTTTATTCCAAGGAAGCGGGGTTTGATTATCATGCAAATTGCCGGGATGAGGATTAATGCTGATATAAGGCAGAAGAAAAGTGAAATAATAATGAGGATGGCAAAGGAACGGATGATGGGGAAGGAAGAAAAGAACAACACCGAAAATCCCAACATTACCGAGAAGGCGTTGATCGTGATGCCACGTCCCATGGTTTTAACCGCGGCCTTTACCGCGGCGCTTAATGTTTTTCCTCCTGTAATTTCTGTTTTTAGTTTCCAGAACAATTGGATGGTGAAATCGACCCCGAGCCCGATCGAAACCGATGAGAGCAGGGCTGTAACGATATTCAGCTCAATCCCGATCCATCCCATAATGCCAAAGGTACAAAGCACTGCAAAGAGTAAGGGGATGCTCCCCAATAACCCGGCCACTATACTTTTAAATATCAGCGAAAGCAGGAACAGGATCATCAGGAAAGCAAAAATCAGCGAGTAATATTGGCCGCTTACTACCGAACGACAAATTTCACGGTCGATCAGGCTGTACCCTCCAATAGCTGTTTTATGGGGGTCGTCTTTCATTACAGTTTCAATTTGAGAGATAACCTTGTTGATTTCCTTCATGTTCGAAGCCAGGTATTGTACGGTAAGCAAGGCATGCGAGTAATCGAAATCAACCAGATTCTCAAAATCGGCAGGATCACCACTCATGTTGTACAGTTCGAAATACTGGGCCACCGCCACGCGCGAATCGGGGACTCGGTCGTACAGTGGATCACCGGGATCGTTTAGGGCGGTGCTCATATTACGGATTACCGAGGCAATCGAAGTCACACTGCCTATACCCGGAATTTTTTCCAGTTCGTTTTGGTAGCGGTCGAGGTTGTTGAGCAGTTCCGGATCCATGATATCGCCCTCGAAGAGTACGCTGATGATTTTATTCCCCTTGAAATGTTCGTTTAAGATGCTTAATGATTGGTTGTAGGAATGTTCTTCAGGTAGAATGTTGTTGTGGTCGGAAGCGGTTTTAAATCCGATGAATCCTATGGCCGACACTGCCAGGAATAAGGCAAATGCAAACATTACCCTTTTGGGGCGCCTTACCGAAAAATATACAAGTTTATTCATGGTTTTGTCGATCAGGCCTTTGCTGTTACCCGAATAGCCGGTTTGGTTCTTGCCTTTTTTCATCAACGACAGGGCAGCCGGGATGAATAACAAACTTAACAAAAGGGCAAAAGCGATGGCTATACTGCTCACCACCCCCATTTGACCGGCTGGTTTTAAAATATGCACCACAAGTCCAAGAATTCCGGCTATGGTAGTGAGGCCGCAAAGCAAAACCGGATTTTTCAAATAGCGGAACGATTCAATCGCAATTCCCTCCATGGTAATTTCGGGCCGTGTGGCATTCAGCTCCTGGTATTTCGTGATAAAGTACACCCCGTAATTATTCGCAATCGCGATCATCATGATGGGGATCAATACCCCGATGATGCTCAACTCCCATCCCAACAAGGGAATAAGCCCAAGTGCAATTAATATTGAAATAACTACTACCGAGAATGGCAACAAAACTCCCCGTTTTTCTTTGAATGAAACCCAAAGAAAAACGAACATGACCAAAAGCCCGAGGGGAAGGAGTAGCAGAATGTCGCGGCCAATTTTGTTGTTGGCTTCGTTGCGCAGATAGGGTTGGCCGTTGATGCTTACTCTTTCGTTTCCTGGGAAGGCGTTGATTTGTTCTTCAATCATGGCCATCAAACTTGCATCATCAGTATTTTTTGAGCTGTTGAGAATGATCAGGGTGTAGCGGAAATCTTCAGAAACTACCAGACCGTAAGCCAGGTCGTTCCCTGTGATTTCTTGCCTGAGCTTCTCTCTTTCGGTAGCGTTAACCGGTATCGACTGGATTAAAGGTTCTACCACCATCATGCCCTGTTCTCCTTTGATGCTCTTGGTGTCGAAGAGGGAAAGCATTTGTTTGAATTCGCCCTTTTTCTTAAACTCCCTGCTTAAGTTCCTGATCCTTTCAAGGGTGGTATTGTTCAATACATCGTCGCTTTCGAACACCAGGACAATCATTTCCTGATCGCCAAAAATTTCGGCAATCCGGTTGGTTGAAACTACAGGTCCGATCGAGGAGGGAAGATACGATTCGAGGTCGGGATTGATCTTGATCTGGCTGAGCGGGATCACCGAGCCCAGGGCCAGCAACAGTGTGGCTACAATTATTGGCCAACGGTATCGTATGATGAAATGTTTGCTGTGCATCGTATTTCTTTTTAGAAATTAACTTTAAATTCAAAGAAGGCACCATTCAATATGGAGGCAGTATAACTGAAAACCGACTTTTCAGGGCCATCCATATAGGAATATCCTGCTGTAGCGCTGAGGGCATCGGTAATTTTCCACCTCACATTGGGCCTTAGCAAATATTCTTCGCTGGTAAAATTGTAGTAGGCGCTAACTCCCACGTTCCAGGTTTCGTAAGCAAAAGGAAGGTTCAGTGTAAGCGAGGCTGCATGGTTTGTTTCTTCCTGTTGATGAAAAATTTTCCTGTTGAAACCCGAACTTTCGTAGCGGATCATCTCGTTGGCATACTGTATTTGGGACAAAGGGTTCAATGGGTCAGTTAAGACAGGTATCGTTAGAACTAAAAAATCAGAAGTGTACCTTCCAATGTATTGAACTATAGTAGTTAATCTTCCAATATTGCATTCTATCCCGGCCACATAATACCAGTCGGGATTGGGAACATACATCTTGTCCTTGTAGTCATCGGTTTGGTTACGAGCCACTTCTCCTCTGATAATCAGCCAACCCAAGGGAAGGGCAAAGTCCATCCCAAAAGTGTTTTTTTTGTAGGGTTTTGGAATGTTTGTAATTACCGGGCTTCCGGTCAACCAGTCGATCGATTGTACATCGAAGCCATAAAACGGATCATAGCCCCTGAACCACGAGAAAGAGAAACCGATCCTGCTCAGTTCAAAATTGATCCTGGCTGCAAGTGAACTGTTCTGATAAGTTTTTTCAGGTTCTGAAAATCCAGTAAATGTGGCGTTGCCTTCAAATTGGAATAGGTCGTAGCGATATTCCGAGGCTTTGTATACCGGGATGGCAATCAGGTCGATATCGACTTTTGGAGTGATTCGGTATTGCAGCCTTAACAGGAAATTGGATAGTTTCTGGTCGTCGGGTTCAGCACTTAAAAAAAAGTAGTTGTTTGGATTGAGGTTGTTGGTAGGGTTGAAACCCTCGGCTCTACCCCAGGTAATTATCTGATTTCCCAGAAGTACATCAAGCTTGTTGCCGCTGTAT
>CAZSIK010000353.1:0-3723 GCA_964606515.1 uncultured Prolixibacteraceae bacterium | reverse complement strand
GGGGCAATTGTTAATTTTCATAATACAAAGGTTTAGTAAATCGACTTATGTTCCGCTACAAATATAAGACACGCCTCCTCTATTTCCAAATAATTATGTTTATTAGTTAAATTGTTTTGATGAACAGATTAAAATTATTGACGGAAGGCAAGAATTTGTTGACGAAACTTGTATCGCCTTAATAAGACGAATAAGCGTATGCGTTATTATTTTCAAAGAGGCTGTCTAAAAAGATTAGGCAGTCTCTTTTTTTTGCATTAAAAATTTGGTTATCTGCTTAATATTCTGTATTATAATGCCATAAATACAACTTATGGCAACAACGATTTTCAAGGAATCAATCGGCACTCAACCCAGCCTTTTCCCGGAGAACATTTTGGACAGGATAGCACCGAACCACCCTGTCCGTTTGGTAAACGAAGTGGTGGACAATTTGGACATCACCAACATTATCAAAAAATACAAAGGGGGTGGGGCCAGCAGTTTTCATCCCCGGATGATGATCAAAGTTTTGTTTTACAGCTACTTGTGTAATACATATTCTTGCAGGAAGATTGAGAGGGCACTTCAAGAGAACATCCATTTCATTTGGATATCGGGGGGCTCCACCCCGGACTTTCGTACCATCAACTACTTCAGGGGCAAACGCTTGCAAGGGGAGATAAAAACATTGTTCGCCGAAGTCGTCCGCCTGTTGCAAGAGTTGAAGTACGTAAGTTTGGATGTGCAGTACATCGATGGTACCAAAATAGAATCGGTCTCCAACAGGTACACCTTTGTTTGGCGGGGTTCGGTGGAGAAAAACAAGGAAAAATTGGAACAGAAGATACAAAACGTTTTGAAAGACATTGACAATCAAATAAAAGAAGATTCCAAGTCGATAAATGCAGAAGAACTGCCCCAGAAAATTGATTCAAAAACGTTAAAGGAGAAATTGTCCGATTTAAATTCCAGACTGAAAGAAACGGATAAAACGACTCAAAAGCAATTGGATAAGCTTCGGCAAGAGCATTTGCCACGCCTGGAAAAATATGAGGAACAGTTGAAAACCCTTGGAGAAAGGAACAGTTTCAGCAAGACCGATACGGACGCGACTTTTATGCGCATGAAGGAGGACCACATGAAGAACGGGCAACTGAAGCCTGCCTATAATCCGCAAATAAGCACCGAAAACCAGTTTGTCACCCATTTCAGCATCCATCAAACACCCGGAGACACAACAACACTGAAAAGCCATTTGGAAAGTTTTAAATACCAATACCATAAGCAGAGCATGGTAGTGGTAGCAGATGCCGGTTATGGCAGCGAAGAGAACTACGAATACATGGAAGGCAACAACATTGAGGCTTATGTAAAATACAACTACTTTCACAAAGAGCAGAAGCGTTCATTCAAAAACAACATCTTTCTGCCCCAGAATCTTTACTACAACAAGGAAGACGATTATTATGTGTGCCCGATGGGGCAGCATCTGGAGAAGACAAAAGAAGGCAAAAGGACTTCGGAAAATGGTTATGTGTCCCATGTCAGTTACTACCAGGCAAAATGCTGCCAGGGGTGCCCATTTTTGGGTCAATGTCATAAAGCACAAGGAAACAGAACGATAGAGGTAAACTACCGGTTAAATGAACTCAAACAAAAAGCGAAAGAACGCCTCCTGAGTGAAACCGGTTTATATCATAGGAGCAAAAGGCCGATAGAACCGGAAGCGGCGTTTGGGCAGATAAAATCGAACAATAAGTTTAACAGGTTTACATTGAGGGGATTGCCGAAAGTTGAAATAGAATTTGGATTGATGGCACTTGCCCATAATTTGAGGAAATTGGCTGCAAAGGCTGTTCCTTTTTCTGGAATTGTGCATTTTCATCGACTATCAAAGTCAATTATTGGCCGATTTGAAGTATTGTTTAGTTTTCAGGGATGCGCACTATTCGAAATACAGATAAAAGGCAAAGAAAACGCCCCTCTCAAAAATGCAGCATAAAAAAAGAGGCTGCCTTTTTAGACAGCCACTTTGATAGTTTATAGTATGGTGTGTTTATTTGTTAAGTACCTAATTCAATAACATTTACAACTGGAAAACCAAAAGCGGAGACCCACCTTTCGGTTAAGTCTCTGCCTGTTAAAAAAATCTTAATCAATATCCTCGTCTTCAATGGTAAAACTAAATTTTGACAATCCTCCTCCCAGCCGATAAATATCGACCAACAAATCCCAATTATCAGGTTCATAAAACGATTTCTTCATCGTGTGACCAACAACATAAATGCTATCAGATATTTCCTTCAAATAGGAGATCCCAATTTCCTTGGTTTTTATTTGTACCTCACCTATCATTTGACTTCTGGTTAGAATAAGAACACCCCCTGCCTCAATATTACAATTAATAATAAGCAGGCTATCTCCCTTAAAACTCCTTGGGATATTGTATTCGAATGGACTAAAATACCTGGTGGTATCAGTAAAATTTCCCTTTTTTTCAATAACAATATTTACTGGAACTTGAGCGTAATTCTTAATTACGATAGATTCATCTGCTCCTGGATCACATGAAGCAAAAAACAAGGTAATTATAACCCAAATAATAATTCTGATTTGCATGCTTTTATCAAAAAATGATTGCATCTATAAAATAAACCAAAAGCGGAGACCTACCTGCCGGCCGAGTCTCCGCCTGTTTCAGTCTTTATTCCTCTGGTTTGAAATCCTCATCGGTGATGGTAAAAGTAGCGATAATGTATTTATCTTTTCTGCCACCATTGGAAATTACCCACGATTTTTTGTTGTAAAAGCTATGTATACTGTCGGATAAATCCAATAAAGGCCCTCCCCATTTGATAAGCGATGAGTCATGACAAAATATTTCTACTGTATCTAACGAACTTCCCCAATTTTCATTAATCATATCAAAATCAGATTGAGATAAGGAATGATTCAGATTATATTTTGATCTTGCAAGAATTGAATCTTTCCTGTGATAATTGGGATAGTTGTCATTCTTTCGTATGATCAACAATAGATCATTTTCAGTTTTGTTCTCTATTACAAGTAAATTCCATGCATCCTCATCCCTAGAAAAACAGCCATTTAGAAAGACTAAAAAAAGCAAAAAACATGTGATATTAAAAATCATAATGTTTAAACGCCTCACTAATTTTTTCTGAGTTTCCATACTGTTTGATTAATTTATTTTTTAGTTCTTCATGATTTGTAACCTTGTTGGTAAGGCAATTAAATAGTTGTTGTTGGCTAAAACCATAGTTAATATTCAGTCTTTGCAATATCCCTGGATTATACCAGTCTAAATCCGGATCAAATTTGCCACTACCAAAGAGATCCATCATACACACATAGCCAAAATAATTCCCCCACATTTCACCCACACCAATATAACCGTCCAGCGATCCGGTTCCATCGCCATACTCAGAATTGCCGGCTATCCAGTTGCCCACAATTCCACCAATGTACTGCAACCAATATCCATCTCCGGCTTGCAAGTAATGGCTGGTATGTGCCAGTTCATGAAAAAGAGTACGGTAGGTTAACTTAGTATCTTTGTAATCGGGAGCAATAAATACATCGGGCATCACAAGGGTAACTGCCGAGGGCAATGAAAGGGGGCCGCTACTGATGGCCAGCAGGAAATCGAGAAGTTTTGAATCGGTCAGCGATAATTGTGTCCCCATGGGGGCACTGCCACTCCAACCGGGTGTCTCGTCGCGT
>CAZSIK010000352.1:0-3727 GCA_964606515.1 uncultured Prolixibacteraceae bacterium | reverse complement strand
TGCAACATTTGCTCCACGTTTTGTACCGGACGGGCTTCGAGCACTTCGGCACCAACGCTTTCGACAGCACCGGTCAGGTTCACCTTTTTCTGGGTACCAAAACCTACAACCACTACCTCGTCTACACCAATGTTTCCTTCCTCGAGGATAACGTTAACTACGGTCTGTCCTTCAATTTTGATTTCTTGTGAAACCATCCCGATGAACGAAAACAACAAGGCATTTATCTTTTCAGACTGAAGAGAGTAGTGCCCGTTAATGTCGGTCACAGTACCGATGTTGGTCCCTTTTACCAAGACAGAAACACCCGGGAGGGCTTCTCCTTTCTTGTCGGTAACCTTACCCGAAACCGTGTTTTTTTGTTGCAATACCGAAGCTTCAACTTTGGTATTGCCCTTGTTCCGTTCGCCTGGTGCAGCACCTGCCGGCAGGCAGAGCATGGCCAACAGAGAAACGATGATCCACTGTGCAGTGCACAACCTTTTGATTTTCATTGAGAGTGGTTTACTCTCACTCATTCGATCAGGTTTTTTCTTCATACGATAATCTCAATTATTAATACTTCATTCTGTTTAAGTCAGGTAAATCACAGATCTAATGCGGTACGCCTTAAGTATACCGATCAGAAACCATGAAAATCCATTTTACCTTATCAAAGGTAGGGGCAAATGAAGGCATCTCCTTTTAATGAATTGAAATTGAGTATCAATATTTCGATCTTTCAGTAATAAAATTGACAATCACTAATACAATTTCGACCGGGTATCGATGGGGAAGTCGCAAAACAACGAATGCCGGCACAGGCAGGCATTCGTTGTTTTATTCATATTCAAGAGAAAAGATCATTAGCCCATAACAAGACCTGTTTTTTCCAATGAAACGACCAGATTTATTTGTTGCATCCTTTCGATAAAGATCCGAAAGTGGCAAGCAGTCTTTTAGCCGAAACGATGTTGTCGGAATATACTTCGATGCTGGAGATAAAATTGCCTGCCACCCCGTTTTTGTAAGGTTTTATCATTTTTCTCTTGTCTTTGATTACAAGGTAAACCTGGACATTCTTTCCTGAAATTGTTACAGAGGAAGCTTCAGTGTCGATGTCGTAATAAGCAAATTCATAAGCGCTTTCGATGGTTTCTCCCTTTTTTCCGGTGGTTTTCTGTATCAATTTTGCCTGACAAAGTGCATTGTCGGGATGTTCCAACCTTTGTTCCATCAAAAACCCGTCGACTTCGATGCTCTCAATATGTTCTCGTAAATAGCTGCCAGCAATATTTTTATCGTTAATCGAACGATCGGGTACCTGCCAATTTTTTCGAAGGAAGTTAAGGGCTGAAAGAAAGTTTTTAGCAGATTTCACGTCATCAAAAATGACTTCAGAACTTGATGAGTAATTAGATTGTAAAGAATCGCGGTCATTTCTGATGAATTTTTGTTTCCCTGTGGAAAGGACTACCGACAATTTTTTTCGGGTTACCGAAATTTTGCAATCTTCAGAAACCAAATCTTCAATATAGAGGCTTGAAATCTCTTTTATGGTTTTCCCGGCCTCATCCTTATTCTCTGTTTGAAACATAAGTCGATTCTCTTCGGAAGCAAAAAAATCGAACGATTGACGAATTTCATTTCCATCTTCTTTTATCGTTCCCACATTATTTTTCATCCATTTCACCGTTTCGTCAAGACTGGTGAACGATTCAAGCCCCTCTTTGCTGTTTTCGATGGCGTATTTCAGGGCGTGCGACAATTCCCTGGCCTTGTCGAGATCAAGCACGTATATATCCAATGAATTATCGTACGGCAAAGAGGTTTCGCCCGAGATGGTTTTGATGTATTTGTTCTTGCCCAAAACTGAAAGATGTAGAATGATATTTTTTGAAGTGGTTTCGATGGGTACCTCAGGCATACAATCGGCTAGATAGAACAACATTTTCGATTCAGTAAGAACCCCTTTGCCATCGGTTTTTTTTACGTTCAGCCATACTTTTCCTGTATTTTGGTCTTCAAAACCAAATTGTTGTTCCACTTTGGCCCCGGAAACCATCAACTCACTCAAATTTTCAGCAACATAACCAAGTGCCTGGGCGTAGCTGCTCCATTGAATTTGTTCAGGAATGGCTACATTTTTTGCCAAATACAATAAATTCAAATAGATGGTTCGGGCTTGATTGAAATCATCGGAAAACAAACGCATGGATTTCGTATAACTTACCTCGTTACCTTCGCGGGTAAGCCTGAAATAATTGTTATTTCCACAGGCCGGAAGTTCGATTGAAAATGTTTTTCCATCGGTTTCCAGGTTGATTTTTTCAGGGTCGATATCGTTTAAGCTGAAATCATAATTGAGCTTTTGCACAAGGCCCTTTGGATCGGTTGAAGTTACAGCATATTTTATCAAATGAACTTTCTCGCCCGGACTGAACGATTGTTGATAGCGGGTACCTTTCGAAACTGAAAGTCCAATGTTATTTTTCAGCCATTCAATTGCCCCGTTCATGGTTATTTCCTTTATGCTGGCCGAGTAACATTTTTCTGCTTCCTCTTTTAACACATCGATAAATGACCGGGCCACATCGATATTGTTCATTTTTACCGTGACCTTATGCACGAATCCATCGGCAACATCGTTTTTTTGTACCGGAACCAACTTTTGAGCTTGCCTGGTTTCCATATTGATTACCACAATACTGCCTGATGTTTTGAATTTCAGCGAGGCCGGATCCAGATCGGCCAGATCAATTGTGCTGCGAACCTGCTCTGTTTTTCCTTTTTTATCGGTATTAAGCTCTTCAATAAAAAGGGTGCCTGGTTGATTCTCGTCAATACGAAAGGAGTAGTTGGTTTTATTCGATCCGGAAATGATTTCAGAATTAAATGAGCTGATACCTGAAATATTTTGTTGCGAAAAGGAAAAGCTACTGATTGTCAGTAGTAAAGTAAAAAGACTACTATTAATCCAACCGTTTTTCATAGTTTATGCATTTTAGGTACAACAAGGTTTACTTTTACAAAAATAACATTTTATGGCATGATCATCCAGATCAGAAGTGGACGGCAAGCACGAAAAATGCATTTCCCCCCCAATTTCAACATAATTTTAGGTCAAAATCGAACCTGTTTTTAATAAAAACCCACTTTAGGTTAACAATAAATTTCCATTCGTCAAAGGATTTACGACTTTCGTCAAAGGAAAATGGCCGTTTATCAAAATATGCAAAAAAACCATTGAAATCGAAAAACTGCAATGTACATTTGTAATGTAACCATTAAAACTTAAAGTCATGTTGTACATCGTAATCGCAGTTGGAGTTTTCATGTTGGCAGTGGGTATTGGTTTAGTAGTTGAGCCCAGGAAGAGCAATTAAGCGGCCTTTAAGTTTTCGTGGTCGCGTACTTGGTTGTTTTAAGTTGCGATTTTTTTGTATTAACCTAATCTTCATTATATAGTAAGCATCTCATTTTTTTGAGGTGTTTTTTTTTTGAAGGAAGAAAAGATGGATAAAGAATCAAGCGGGTTTTCTGCGGGAATTGGCGCGATCTGAGGGAGAAGCCAAGAAGTGAGAAATGAAATTGTCCCCGGAAATTCAGCTTGTTACCATGAAATGGTTATAATTTGAGCATCTATTTCTTTATTATCAATAAAAAAAGCCAGGCTAAAAGCCTGACTTACTGTGAGCGGGAAATGGGATTCGAACCCACGACCCTCAGCTTGGGAAGCTGATGCTCT
>CAZSIK010000351.1:0-3739 GCA_964606515.1 uncultured Prolixibacteraceae bacterium | reverse complement strand
TTCCCGCTGTCACCGTATTTGGCGCCCATCCTGAATTTCATGTACCGGCAAATGGTATTGTTGGCACCCGAGAACGATACGCGGTTGCCATACACGGTGATCCCCTCTCCCGGAGCCGTTTGTCCGGCAATGTATTGGTTGGGTTTAAAAACAAGGGCCGAGTTCAGTTTAATTACTCCGGCTACTTCGAATACTACAATTCGGTTGGGTTGGCTCACGGCATCGCGCAAAGAACCAGAGCCTGAATCGTTCAGGTTGGTTACCCGGTACACCGAACCCAATCGGCCCCCGGTGGCGAATTTCCCGAACCCTTCGGCCCCTGGGAAAGCGGGTTGCTGGGCTAATACGCTCAATGCCATCAAAAAGAAGGCTAAAATCAGAATAAAACTACTTTTTATCATGGTCGATTTTCAAATTGAAAAGGCTGTCTCAAAAGTAAAATATTGAAACACAAAGACACTAAGGCACAAAAAAATCTGTATATAAAAATTTTGTGTCTTAGTGCCTTTGTGTTTGACTGGTGTTTTTCGTCTTTACAGACCACCTATCGAATCCTTACACGATTTATAATTTATTGTTTATCGACCACCAGGTCGCGTTTGATGAACCAATTTTCGGGATTCATCAGTTTTTCACGAACAGTGGCTTTCAACCCGTCGGGGTATTTTGCGCTGACCCGGTCAGCTACGATCGAAGGGTCGTTCCAGCGTTTGGCCATGCGGATCATGGTATACAATGCTTTCCCTTCTCCGGCAAATTCGAGGCAAGCTTCCTCAACCAGCAAGGAATCGAGAAACTGCTTGTCCTTATTTTGATCGGGATCAGGGGTTTTTAAAATGGAACCAGCTACTTTAGCCATGGTCACACGGGTTCTGATCCCCTGGGTAGTTCCATCGCCACCGCTGGCATACAAGGTCGAAGGATAGATATCGAACGGGGCGTTGAAGAAACCACTGGCACTGTTGTAATAGGTTTCGAGCCCTCCATCGAGAAAGGCGAGGGCTTCTTCAAAGCGGCCCAATTGCCCCAGGGCCTCGGCCAGCATCAAATGGAGATCGGAAGCACGGTAAAGGTTGATCTGAACATCGTTCCGGTAGATGTAATCGGACGACAGGTGGGCCGAGAGAAATTTATACACCACCCACTCGTTGTTTTCCAATTTGAAACTTCTGTTTTCGCCTCTCCAATTGTCGCCCGGGTTTCCGTTCGATTGCTTTTGGTTTCTGAACCGGTCCATGGCCACCTGGGTCGGACGGAGATAATACTTGTTGGGGTAAGTATTTGAATAGTAATTAACCAAATTGTTGGTTTGTTTCAAATTATAATCGTAAGTCATCAGAAAAATGGCTTCCTTACGCACATATTTTTTAAACAGGTCGATCCATTCGCCATTATATTCACTTTTCGTGATCTCCAAACGGTTATCGGCACTACCAATTTTTAACAAGGCCAACAAATTATCGAAGGCAAGTTGATAATTTCCTGAATAAAGATAAAGTTCACCCAATAAAATTTCTGGTGCTGGGTCGATACAGTCCCAGCTATAATCAGTGGTTCCGTCGGGGAAGAGGATCGTAGACCATTTTACAATTCCTTTCCCGTTAATGGGCTTTTCATTAATAACAATCCCGGTTTCAATCAGATTGATACAGCTGTTGATGGTTTGATCAAAATCGAGGACAGGGTACTTTGCAATATCCTGAAGTTCAGCCAGTGGATCATCGATCCAGACCGATTTGCCGTATATTTTAGCAATCATCAGGTAAGCCCAGCTTTTGTATCGGAGCGCTCCTCCTACGATGGCTTTAAACGAGGTTTCGTCGATGGCAGTGGGGTTATTTTCATAAAATTTGGTAGCATGTACGATATAATCGTTGGCATTTAGAATAATGGCATAATACCCAGAAGGATCAGCAAGAACATTTCTATTGTCCTCGTCTAAGTTATAGATGTCGATCATATCCTGGGTTGCATTGGCCGTTGGCTCCAGAAAGTCGCCTTTTAAACCTTCAAGGAAGGAAACCCTATCGGCTATCACTTGAACTTTTGCCGAAATTCCAAGGTAACCCGAGTAAAGCTCGGTTACCGTACTTGGGTAATTTTCTTCGAGGAGCAGGTCGTCGGGATTCACGTTAAAAAAGCTTTCACAACTTGTAATCAGGAAGGCGAAAGCAATTACCAGTGTTATTTTTTCTATTTTTTTCATCATGATCGTCTGAACTGATTAGAATTGTAATTTGAATCCAATTTTCAAGGTACGGGGTACTGGGATCTTGCCGAAATCGATGCCCTGTTTATAGGGTTCGTACGAGTACGACAATTCGGGATCGTAGCCTAAATAATGGGTAAAGGTGAAAAGGTTTTCGGCCGAAAGGTAAATGTTACCCCCTTCCAGCAAGAAAAGGTCTCCTCTTTTAAAGTCGTAGCTTAATGTCAGCGCTTTCAGTTTCAGGAAGGAACCATCTTCAATCCAACGGTCCGAAAAATCGCTGTTCCCGATTGGGTCTCCGTAAAGGGCACGTGGCATGTCGGTGTTATCATTTTCCCCTTGCCACCGCCGGGTAGTTGAAACCAGTTGATTTCCAAAATCGTCCATCGATTCGTATTCGCGGCGCAGGGCATTGTACATCTCGTTCCCGTAACTATAAGTGAAATTGGCTGTCAGAGAGATGCGTTTGTACCCGATCGAGGCATAAAGCCCGCCAAACAGGGTTGGGTTCGGATCGCCGATGATGATACGGTCGTATTTGTCAATTTTTCCATCGCTGTTTTGGTCGACATATTTAATATCGCCAGCTCCGAAGGCTGTACCGGCATAATTCGTCAGATTGGCAGCCTGGGCATCCTGGGTGTTGGCAAACACACCATCGGTTTGGTACCCATAGAAACTGAAAACTGATTTTCCTTCTTGAGTGATCATCGCGGCACCATCTTCAAATTCAACCAGCTTGTCGTCTTCGCCGGCCATGTCGGTCATCACGTTCTTGTTCGACGCAATGCTTCCCCCAAGCAGAAAATAAAAATTCTTTGTATTGAGGAGATAGGCCTGGAAGCCCAGTTCAAACCCCTGGTTTTGAATGGTGCCCATGTTGTTGTAGATGAAATCGAATCCAAACGCAGGTGAGATGGACTGGGGCATGATTACCTCGTTTGTAGTATTGCTGTACAGATCGAAGGTTAGGTCTACACGATGGTTAAAACCCGAGAAATCGACTCCAAGGTTAAGTGAGGTATTGTCCTCCCATCTCAGCTTGGTATTGGGGATGTTATCGCGAACAATACCTGAAAGCTGCCTGAATACCTGGTTCCTGTAATAATAATCGCTGAGATTGGAAGCAAAACTACTGTTGCCAGTTTTGGCTATTTCTGCACGGATGGTTAATTTATTAATGAACTCAATTCTTTGAATTCCCTTCAGATTGTTTAGGAATACGGCGGTATTTAGGGAAGGGAACAGGCCAAATTGCGGTGCATCGTTACCAAACGATGAAGCCCCGTCGAAGGAAAGGTTTGCCCCTACCGAGAAAAGGTTATTGAAATTGTAGTTGGCATGAAAGTAGGTGTTCATCCAATTCCATTGATTGATGTACCCAAAAAACTGCCGGCCAACCGTACTCACGTTGTCGAGGGTTTTATAGAAGTCGGAGCTTGTATTCCGGCCTTCACCTGCGTCGAATTCCTTTCGGGTTGTAATGGCTTGCCAACCGGCCACAGCATTGATTTTATGCCTGGCTGCGAA
>CAZSIK010000350.1:0-3747 GCA_964606515.1 uncultured Prolixibacteraceae bacterium | reverse complement strand
CCTGTATGGCATTGGAAATAAGTACTGCCTGAAAATTATCGCCATAATACAATCCATGACAAATTCCAGATGCAATAGCGATTATGTTTTTCAATACCGAAGAATACTCGGTACCATAAATATCGTCGGAGATGTGTGCCCTGATGTAGGGACCTTCCATCATGAAGGCGAAAGCCCGTGCTTTTTTAACGTCGGGACAAGCAATGGTAAGGTACGATAAGCGTTCCAGGGCTACTTCTTCGGCATGGCATGGGCCTGCAATCACACCGATCGAATCGAACGGGACCCCGAACTGGCTGTTGATGAAGCGGGCAATAATTTGATTTTCCTGTGGAACGATTCCTTTGATGGCTGAAACCACGAATTTTTTACTAATATCGATAGTAAGGGAAGCCACTGTTTCGGAAAGAAAGGCCGAAGGCACCACGAAGATCACCACATCGGCATCTTTGACCGCTTTGTTAATGTCGCTTGAAAAAACAATCCGCTGGGTATCGAAAAGCACATCGCACAAATAATTGGGATTGTGCTGGTTTTTAACCATGAAATCGATGTTATCGGGATTTCGCATGTACCAGTTTATCGACGATACATTGTTCAACAGTATCTTGGCCAGTGCAGTTGCCCAGCTTCCACTTCCGATTATCGCAATTTTCGCATTCTCGAGCATTATAAAAAACTCAACAGGTTTTAAAAAATCAAACAAAAGTATAAAAAAAGAACTGTTTTCAATCCGTTTTTCCGATGAAAGCAATTCACTGTCGAAGCTCAAATAATTCGATCATCTTTTGCATCCCCTTTTGTGAGATTTTCGTCAGTAAAGTAAAATTTCCTGCTCGAAGTTTACATTCTCCTTTCTTCAGGAAGAATTGTTCTACAAAGTCGAGGTTAATGATGGTGCTTCTGTCGGCTTTATAAAATGGATTCGATGAAAAAGGATGATTTTCATCGAAAGACCCAAGGTTTTGATTCAATAATACAGTTTCACCATCGTTCAGATAAACCCTCGAATTGTGCAATTCCGATTTGACCATCATAATTTGGGAAACAGTCAAGAATACCGGCCCATTATAAGCATTCAACCTGATTTTTTGCACTTTCGTGTTTGAAATTCTTTTTTCGTTTCTTAAACGAAGGCACACGTTTTTAATGGCAACTTCTAGCTCATCAAGGTCGATTGGTTTTACCAAATAGGTAAAGGGCGACTTTTTTAAAGCATGAAGTAAAATATGAGCTTCAACATGGGCGCTTGTAAAAATAATCTGGGGGAAGATTTTTTCATGGTTCAATTCCTCGATCAAGGTAAAACCATTTTTGCCTGGCAGGTTGATATCAAGAAGCATAAAATCAGGAGGGCTTAGTTTTGCCAACATTAAGGCTTCCAAGGCGTTCGATGCCATGCCAACACACACAATATCGGGAATGGAGCATAATTCGATCTTTTTCAGCAGGGTTTCTCTCGACAATTGCTCGTCTTCAACGATGAGATAGCTAAATTTTTCATTCATATATTAATTGATCTTCAATAATTTATCATTTGGTATTGTAAAACTGAATTTTTCAGGGATGGCCATTTCCATTCGTGTTCCATTGGCGTTGCCTTCACTATCGGTCAGGTCGTAAATGTTCATTTCTACTTTTTTAAGGTTGAAATGATTTAGTATTTCAATTTGTTCAGCAAGAATCTTTAAACCTGAACCTGTACCCGAAGTGCCAAGCTCTTTGGCTTTAGTCCTCCCGATCCCGTTGTCTTCGACTGTAATCATTGTATACTCACCCGATTTTTTTATCGCAACATCAACTTTCCCAACACACTGATAATGACGCAATCCATGCTTGAGGGCGTTTTCAACCCATGTTTGCAATAACATGTTGGGGATTTCTTTGTTAATGTCCACTTGTGAATCAGCAAGAATTTCATATTCAAGCTGATCTCCAAAGCGCATTTTTTCGAGTTCAAGGTATAAAGTAACGTACTCCAGTTCTTCATTAATGGTTCGACTGGCCCGGTCAGCATCCTTCAAGGTGATGTTCATCAGGCGTGAATACTTTGAGAGGTATTTATTGGCTGTCCTGATATCGGCACTAAAAATAAAATGCTCGATATTGGCCAGGGCATTGCCCGAGAAGTGGGGGATGTGTTTCGAACGAACCGATTGCAGGCGTAGCTCGTTGAGGCGTTTTTGCTCGGTAAGTTTTCGTATTTGTTGTTCCTGACGTTTTTTAATGATGCGTGAGCTCAGAAAATAAATAATCCCGATAAGGGCAAGGATCAGCACTAAACGGGCCCACCCCATTTGCCACCAGGCACTTTTAATGGTAAGGGCTGGCGAGGTAACGATCTCCGACCATATATTGTCATTACAGGAACAGCGTATTTCGATCTGGTATTTTCCAGGGCGAAGGTTTGAAAAAGTTTGCTGAGTTATACCAGTGGGTTCCGACCAATCAGGTGATAACTTTTTAATCCGGTATTGATAAACCATTTTATTGGCTTTTCCCATCGAAACGGCTTTCATCGTAAAGCGTACAGAATTTTCGTGCCAGGGCCGAACCAAAGCATCGGGATTATTAGTCGCGACCCGATGCCAGGTAATCTGGTCGGAGGAAAACAGGAACGAAGAGAAATGGGGTTTAGGGGTAAATTGGGTATAGTTTTTTGCCAGTTCATCGGGAGAAAACCGCAACACCTTGTCGGTTACAGTATACCAAACATATCCCTCGTAATCGGTACAGAATCCATTTTGTCCACCATCCATGGCAATATATCCGTTACCGGCACCGAACTCATAAATTTTGCCGGGAGGCTTGGTGTAAAACGAATCGAGGTGCACCATAAACAGTTTGTTTACAGTTGCAGCAAGTAACCAGGGGTGCTTGATGTGCACTGACGCAATCATTCCCTTGATTTTGCCCTTAAACTGCTGTTCTTCTGTTGTTCCGTTATCAAGGTACAAACCGGTTGATGTTCCTTTCCAAATGTTCCCGTTGTAATCCCGGGTCATTGATATCACCCCCTGACTTCGCCCGGGATGACAGGGAATCAGTTTACCGGGTTGATAAACAAATTGCTGGGTAAATGTTCCGGCCAGGATATTTCCCTCCTTATCGATGCAGGTACTAACAATGCTTTTGGGCGAGGGAATATAATCGAGGGTTTTCCAACTGTCTTTTTCCAACACCACGAAGCCGCACGAGGCCCCGATCAGAAGTCGGTTTTGCATGGTATCGTCGGTCATCGACATTGGTACGCCCTTAATTTTCAAATTAATATATTCAATTTCATTTTTTTCGATTTTCAACATCCCTGTTTTCACGGGCAAAAAGCCCCGACCTTTGTTGTCGGTTATTCCTCCCATGTAAAAATTATTGTTTGTGTGGCCAAGATATGGTTTCGTTTCGAATACCCTTAACTGCCCATTTTGATTAAGCGACCAGAAGCCGGTTAAGAAACCGCCAAACCAGATTGAGCGATCAGGCAAAGCAACAATCGACCAAACGTTATCGACCGATGGACCCATGTTAAACTTGTATTGCTCGAACCCAGACTGAAAAAAATTGTAAATGCCATTTTCGGTCCCTACCCAAAGATTATTGTCCCTATCGATCATCATCGTTTTAACCATCGTGACCTTTTCGATTGGAGATACCTTATTGTTGCAATACGATACAATTTGCTGTTCAGGTGTGATCGAGAAGATGATTCCGTTCCGGGTCATCACCAAATGATGGGGCTCTTTACAAAAA
>CAZSIK010000349.1:1805-3837 GCA_964606515.1 uncultured Prolixibacteraceae bacterium | reverse complement strand
TCCACAATAACGCGTACACAAACCGCAATCGGTACATTTTTCCTTATCGATGCGGGGTGCATCAAAAATCGTATCCTGAACAATGGCCCCAACCGGACAAACCCTGATAATGGGGCAACGGTGATTTTTAGGGCATAAATAATCGATCACTTTTATCGTATTCATTTTGTGTTAAATCTTGGTTTTAATCACTTGCTTGATCTGATCGGCCTGTATCACGCCAACTCCTTGCCATTTAACCTGTCCGTTCTGAAACAGGATTAATGTGGGGATGCTGCGTATGCCATATTTCATGGCTGCATTGCGGTTTTTATCCACATTCACTTTAAGAATTTTTACCTCGTCTTTTAAATCACCAGCCACCTGTTCCAGTATGGGTGCCATCATGCGGCAGGGGGCGCACCAGTCGGCATAAAAATCGACCAAAACCGGCTTGTTTCCTGATATAATCTCGTTAAATGCGTTCATGTCTTCAATCGTAGTTATTGTTTCACTTTTTTCTTTTGCTATATCATTTTTTTCCGAAGCATTTTTCCCGTTGCAAGAGCTTAATGCTATGATCACCAAGGCAACAACAATACTGTTTTTCATTAGTAGATTCATACTTTATTCCGATTTTTCAGGTTCAGTACTTACTTTTTCTTTTTTCTTGTTGGGAACACCCATAAGCAAGCCAACCAAACCACCATACAATGTGGTGGTATACCATTTCGAAGTCAATGGGCAGGTTCCTGAAGTACATCCGATAAACCTCCAGTACAGGAAACCGGCCAAAGCACCAAGGGCAATCCCAATTAAATAAGTCTTGTATTTGATAATGAAGTTAAGCATCGTTTTTCTTTTAATTATACTGCAAAGAAACACGTGCCAGGTAAAAGTTTCAGTAACAAAAATCACACAAGGGCCGGGAAGTCGATTTTATTGCGTCCAATCTGGATCAGGCCTTCTTTTTCCATTTGTTTCAGCAGCCTTGAGATTACTTCACGTGATGAGGTCAGGTTGTTGGCAATCTCCTGATGAGTACCGTTGTAGGTGGTTTCGCCGGTGGCCTTATACCGGTCGGTAAAAAAGGTAACGAGGCGCTCATCCATCTTTTTAAAGGCAATGTTATCGATTGTATTAAGCAGTTCATCGAAACGGCTCCGGTAAGCGTACATCACGAATTCTTTCCAGGTAGTGTATTCTACCATCCATTTGTCGAGACATTCAACGGGGATTTTGAGGATTTCGGTTTCCTCGTCGGCAAAGGCCATGATGTTGCTTTGCATCCGTCCCATGCAACAGGTAAGCGCCATAGCGCAAACCTGCCCGGGGCCAAGGTAATAGAGCAGCACTTCGCGGCCATCGCTATCGGTGCGGCATACTTTTACCAGCCCTTCAAAAACAATGGGAAAGCTTCTGATGTATTTTCCTTCCGACATCAGTTGGTCGCCAGGTTCAAAGCTGATCCATTCGCCGTTCTTGGCCAACTCGTCGATCAGACCTTTTTCGAAAAAAGGGAACCGTTTTCGGATAACGTCGACCGACATGGGTATTTCGTGGATTTCCATTTTAGAGTATTGCTGTTAGCAGATGCTTCAAAAATAACCATTCAAAATTAAATTCCAACCTGCAGTTTCGCAAATCTGGAAAAGTCATCTTTGAAAAGGGTAAGGTACTTTAGCTGTAAATAAAATTAGAATCATTATGGCTATACCCACTTCAAGAACCCGGGAGGTTGCAGAGATCAGGATTGATCGTGAAAAATGTACCGGATGCGGTTTGTGTGTACAGGTTTGCAGCGACAGTAGCCTTCTCATTAAAAACCATAAAGCCGAACCCAGTCATTCGGGATGTTTTGGTTGCATTGCTTGCGGACATTGCATGGCAATTTGTCAAAGTGGGGCTATCGGGATTTATGGCCGAACCCTAAGCCCGGAGCAAGTATTTGTATTGCCTCCAAAGGAAGATCAGGCTGGTTACGGGCAGTTTCTCGCCTTATGTCAGCACCGCCGGAGTATTCGTGAATATCAGGACAGGAAGGTCGAACCTG
>CAZSIK010000349.1:0-1795 GCA_964606515.1 uncultured Prolixibacteraceae bacterium | reverse complement strand
GACCTCCCCAATGGGATTGCCTCCTTCTGATGTGAATGTCCTGGTACTCGGTTCGAAAGAAAAATCGAGGGCCTTTGCCAAAGATTTTTGTGAGTACCTTAATGGCATGAAGTGGATGGTTTCATCGTGGTTTCTTACCTTGATGCGCCCATTCTGGGGCCGGGCCAACGACCAAATGTTCAGGGGATTCCTGAAGCCTGCAATCCATAATTTTATCAACGAGATGAAAAAAGGGAAAAATACATTGAATTACGATGCTCCCTTGATCCTCTATTTTTATGGTTCACCTTATACCGATCCGGCCGATCCGATTGTTGCCGCAACTTATGCCATGCTGGCCGGCGAGTCGCTGGGCCTGGGCAGTTGTATGCTGGGAGCCCAACACCCCTTTTTTCAAAGCGGTGCCAAGGCGAAAAAATTCCGCGAGGCTCATGGAATCAAATATCCCAGTCGCGAAGGTTTGTTCGTTGCTTTTGGATATCCGGCCGTAAAATTTAAGAAAGGAATTGAACGAACATTTGCCTCTGTCACTTCCTTGTCTTAATTTGCAGCCTATTTCAATAAAAATCCTTTTAGAGCTGTTGCAACTGATTTAGTGCAGGGAAAAACAATTTCGTATTATCAACAGAAGGTCGATAAGGTTATCGAGTACATCCATAATCATTTGTCGGAAGATCTGAATACAAGGTTCCTGGCCGAACAATCGGGTATTTCCTTCTTCCATTTTCACCGGATCATCCAGGCTGTGACCGGGGAACCCCTGGCTGCTTATATTAACCGGGTGAGGCTCGATACGGCTGTAAAACTGATCCGCTATTCCGAAGAGCCCATTTCGATACTGGCAGAACGGGTGGGCTATGGCGACCTTTCGGCTTTTTCAAAGGCCTTTTGTAAGGAATTTGGTTTCTCGCCACAAGAGTACCGTAATAATCGAAACCTCGTGTTAAATACCCATATCGATTATAAGGTCAGGGACAATGGCGACTTGTTGTCCGATTTGGTGCATAAAATGGTCGAAGTGCCCGACAAAGAGGTGATTTACATTCGTATCGAAGGAGAATATGGAAGTGCAGAGGCTTACAAGGCATGGGATGAACTGATGAAGTTTGCCATAAAAAACCGTTTGCTGACCTGGAGACCTGAATATCTGACTTATTATTACGGAGACCCTGATACTATCGGATTTGAAAATTGCTATTCCGATCTCTGTTTGGTGGTCAGAAAAAAAGTTATTGAAAATCAATTGATTTCAGTTCAAAAGGTTCCGGGGGGAAAATATCTTGTTTTTCGCTATAAAGGGCCTTACGATCGTTTGTGGGATGTATACCGGCTGATTTACCGAAATGTTTTGTTGCTCGACCGCTTTCATTTGGCCGATCGTCCGCCGTTTGAAAAATACCTGAATTATTCGGACCGGATTAAGCCATGCAATCTGCTGACCGAAATTTATATCCCAATTGAATAGGTTGTTAATAGTGAACTATTCCTTATTTTCTCGGTAAATCATTGAGGTTGCTTAAGTCGACGACTTCTGTTTCCATGAGGATGGCTGGAATTTCTTTATACCCGTTTGAAATTTTTTTGTCGGTTTTCACCGATTTGTTTCTTGCCAGAAGATGAGCACATTCAGCCGTTTTTTCGGCAAGGAGTTTAAAGGGTTTTCGGATGGTCATGGCCTGCAAATGCTCTGTGATATTCTGTAGCGCCCCGGAACTGGCATCCTGACCGGTTAATAAGGGTACTTCGCGGTTCTGGTTGAACAGGTAAGCATCGACAACGCCCTGAGCAATACCAT
>CAZSIK010000348.1:0-3838 GCA_964606515.1 uncultured Prolixibacteraceae bacterium | reverse complement strand
GTTTTCGCCCGGACTTCCCCCGCGTACCAGCATCAGGCTGGTGCCTTCCATCTGGCCCTGTATGCCAGGCATGAGCTGCATGGCTTTCAGCACATCGGGTTTGCCACCGAGCGAGGGAATGGTCAGCATCTCTTTGTTCGAAAGGTGGGCCAGGTTAAACCGTTTGACCTGGGCACCGTATACCGTTACTTCGTCGAGACCGGCCGAGGCTTCCAGCGCCACCGTAAGCAAGGTATCTTTACCTGTTTGGAAGGAAACTTCTTTATGCGAATAGCCTACGTACGAAACTTGCAACCGGGCTTCCCGGGTATCGATTGAAAAATAACCATTGTTGTCGCTCACGGTTCCGTTGCTTGTGCCGGGTTCGGTAACATGGGCCCCGATGAGCATCTCGCCGGTGGCCTGGTCTTTTACAAAGCCGGAAATGTGGGCCTGGCCTGATGAGGGAAAGGTCATTAGGAATAAGATAAAAAACAGGAAAAAGGCAGGTTTATTCAACCGGTCGGGATCAACAAAATTAAGAAACAAAACAAAATGCTGTATTTTATGTAATAGTTTAGCGCACATAGGGTTCGGGTGTTATGGTGTCGGACACAAAAGTTGAATAACCGGCAAAGATGCCATAGCCGTTATCGACATTCGAATAGAGCGGGAAGGCCGACGGGTTGCTCAGCAGCATGTCGCTGTAGCGGGCTTGCTGGTATAAATAATATTGTTTCCAATAGCGGTAGTAGGCATAACTTACCGTACGCAGTTCGATAACAAACGGACTAAGCCCGGTGTAATAAATTCCTCCGTTTGAGCTGGATGAACTTCCTGATGTGTAATTCAGCACCAAAGTATAGCTTGAGTCGCTGATGGTTTCGTTGCTGAACAGGGCAAGCGGCAAGCCTTCGTTTAAGATTACGGGGTCGATGATGGTATGGATCATGGCTTCCCGATTCCTCCCGATTAACCTGATTTTAGCCTCAAAATAACACTGAATTGAAGGATTGTTGCTGAAAGTAACCTTCACCATAGGAAACACGGTTCCTTCCTCGTCTTTGCCGGCATAGCTTATATGCGAAATGCCCAGAACGGGCATGGGCAAAGGGAGTGAATCGGTTGCCACTAGCAAAGGATGGCCCGGCACTTCAACTTCGCAGCGGTACACCGAACCGGCCCTGGCGAGGGTATCGGAGCGATAGGCGCCACTCTCTTGATCGTACATCAGCTGGCCCGAAAATACCCCGTTGGTAAACAGTTTTACTTCGGCGTTTGGAATGGGCACGATGGGGAAAGAATCGATTTTTTGGGCCATCGACACCTGCACACTTACCGGCTCGCCCTGGGCCACGATGGCGTTGAAAACCGGTACCGGGTCGAAGGGCGGGAATTCGTCCTGCACCAGGTCGCGGCAAGCGAAAAGGCCCAGCGCCATCCATAAAATCATAAAAATCCGTAGGTTCTCCATAGAATGCTTATAGCTTGGTTTGTTATTTTTTCCGGTCATCATCTGCCTAAGGCTTTTTGTTAAAATTTCCAGCACAGCCCATACCTAAACGTAGTGTGGTTGCTGAACCCGTATTCGGCATGGATACCCCAATGCCTTCCCAGGTAAAATGCCGCACCGGCATACAGTCCATAGTCGAGGTAGGAGTACCATTTTAATGGGTTCCCTTTTTGGTTCGTGCTGCCCAGTTTGCCCGAGAGGTAACAATCGATCCTGAAATCGTCGGCCTGAATATAATGGGGCAAAATCTGGTAGTTGGCATTCAGGCCGAAGGAAAGCAAATCATCTTTTGACGAGTGCCTGGGTTCGGGAAGAAGTTTGATTTCGATCGGACTATAACCCAGATAAGCCCCGATTTCAAGAAAACGGGTCAGGGCCCGGTTAAGCTCGAAGGTAAGCATGGGATTATAGGTTTTGTATATTTTGTATTCCCCGTTTGAAGGGGTATTCTCGGGTTGATTGGCAAAATAAACACGGATTTCGTGTTCCCAGAGGTACGATTTTGAGTACGCTGTTTTTATTGTCCAACGCCCGGGCAAAAGGCAAAAGGCCTGTGCCGGTACATACAGCAACAGGACAAGCAGGATCAGGTATTTTTTTTCTTTTGACATAGATCTGTTTAAAATTTCAGGCTGATGCCGGCACGCCAGTTTTGAAAATTGCCAATGCCATACTCGCCATAAAGGCCCCAATGTTGGTTAAGGTAAAATACCAAACCGCCTCCAATGCTGTAATCAATATAACCGACCCTCCGGGGCAATAAGTTGCCTTTATTGACAAACCATAACCCTCCGATTTTTGCCGAAATATAGAAATCGAACCTAAAATCATCGGTTTTCGTAAACAAGGGTAAGAAGTGAAAATTGGTATTTAAACCATAATAAATAAGGGGTTCCCATTTTGCAACGGTATTCTTTGAAAAAGAATTCGCAGATAATAAGTTTTTTAGATAGGCATCTAGGGTATCTTTATTCATCGATAATGTTTCATACGGGGAGTATCCCAAATAAATCCCTGTTTCAACGTACTTCAATAACCTATAATTGGATTCAATTGTAAAGCGAGGGGTATGACGTTCTTCATACCACTCTACATCCCCCAGCCATGCTCCCGATGAATAATTGACTTTGAAATTTATCCGGTTTTTAATGTTGGAATCTTGAGCCAACACTGTTTTACTAAAAAACAGAAAAACAAGTAAGATTAACTTTAATTTATCCATAAGATGATTTTTTAGATCAATCAAATAGTTGCTTTGTACAGCTATTTGATTGATCCAATTTAACACTAATCACAACTATATACATATGCAGAATCAGAAGAACATCCTAATTGTCTTGCGACACATTTATAATATCCTATCGAAACCTGGGGATTTATATATCCAGTGTAAAAATAATCTTGGTCACTAAGTACATATGCTCTTTCTCCTAAATTTGAATATCTAAATTGGTAAAGAGTATCAATTCCCATATTGTTTTTATAATTCACATCCATTACCAAGTTACATGAAATGGTTCTGATGCACCAATACCATATTCCTAAGACACGATTAAATGGACGAGCTTCATACGTAACAATTCCTTGAAATACAGAAGGACCCTCTGTGTTCCAGGCTTGAATTTTTAATCTGATCCTTTCTCTATCAGTTGTTCCACGGTCTTCAACTGTACCACATGGTTTTTCGTCTGCTGCTAAACTTTTGTTAACATTCATACTTTTGGAAGAAAACACTTTTGAGAAAGTTCTGGCTTCTTCAAGAGTGGCTGTTTTAATTTTATCATAACAGCATTTATCAACAGATAATGCAACATTGTCATATATTTTTAGAAGAAAATTATCAACAAGGATAATTCCGTCATCATTTGCCAGATATCGAAAAGGAGATCCACCCAATACTGTTTCCAAAACCAATTCTCCATTTTCTTCTTCTACCAACTGAAGGTATTTGCTATTGTCTTTAACAAATTTCTTGACTTCATCAATCGATCTGAATCGAGAAGGATCAATCGATTGATAAAACTTATCAGCTGCTAATCCAAAAGACTCAAATCCTTTTGATTTCTCCCATTCAGATTTTTCTTCGTCGTTCATTTTATTGATTGATTCTAATTCGGCAAATAATTCTTCATCCGATTTAAAATACAACATATTCGCACACGATTCATTGCTTTCTATAATGTTGTTTGCTTTTTGACAACCTACGAATGTGGATAAAAGAGAAAATAATACTATTGCATAATAATTCTTCATTATTTCATAGTTTTACAAGTTGGGAGCTCCACCTCCCAACTTAAGTGAATAACTTAAATTTCAGGGCATCGCGTGTTTCGTTTTTTCGGGCCG
>CAZSIK010000347.1:0-3854 GCA_964606515.1 uncultured Prolixibacteraceae bacterium | reverse complement strand
AGAACCTAAAATAGCTTTGTAACGCAACCCTTTTTCTCCATTAGGGGCGCCAACCACTTCCGAGAAAAGCGGGATATTGCTGATTGCCGGGATTTCGCGGGTTCCGTCGTCGAACCCTAAAAAGTCGGTTTTTCCGCCTTCGTAGGAGAGATATTCACTGTTGAAATGCGATTGAGGGTTGTAAGCGGCACTAAGAGAAACGCCCCCCTTTTTTGTTTCGGGGAAATCGGCCAGGTTAATGTTGATCATCCCTCCAGTGAAATCAGCAGGTAGATCAGCGCTGAACGATTTATTGACAATGATGTTTTCAACAATATTGGTGGGAAAAATGTCCATCTGAATTGTATTTCGGTCGGGGTCAAGGCCAGGTATATCCAAACCGTTGAGAATGGTTTTGGTATAACGGTCGCCCAAGCCACGCACAAATACATACTTACCCCCATCAATCGATACCCCGGTCACCCTTTTCATCGATGAGGCCACATTCGAATCGCCAATTTTTTTTAATCCCGATTCGGAGATGCCGTCAATTACGTTGGCCGATTTACGTTTCATTGTAAGCAATGCTGTTTCAGTATTCCGTATCACTTTGGCCGTAACAACAGTTTCCTCGATTTCAATAGTAGCTTCATTGAGTTTGATGTTATCGAGCGAGGTGACTTTCCCCGCTTCAACCACCACATTATCGACATACAAAGTTTGGTAGGAGATAAACGAAATCCTTACTTTATAATTTCCCGGAGCGATTGGAAAATTAAAAACGCCGTCGAAGTCGGTAATTCCTCCTTTTTGCAACTCTTCGATGTAAATGGTCACACCGGGGAGATACTCACCGGTTTTCTCATCGAATACCGACCCCCGGATTAAACCAGATTGCCCAAAAACCAAGTTAAAAGATAAGGCCAGCAAGGAAACGACGATTAAAATATATTTTTGCATACGAACTATTAAATGTTTGTCAATTTTTTTTTAAACAGATTAACCCACAAGTCAAAAAGACCTGTGAGTTAATCGCGTCTTTATTTATTAGCCAATTATTTAAAATCAGACAAGGCTCCGGCGGCAGCCGCCCATGACCAGGATGAGAATTTCGATTTATCGGCACCTACTGTGTTTTTTCCTTTTTCAACAGCGGTTGTGAATTTATCTGAACCTTTCAGGAAGAAATCAGTAACAGCAGTTCCGGCAGGAAGGGTAACCTGGAAGTTTTTAAATGTACAGGTATAGAACTGTGGCAGTTCGTCGAATGTTTGACCAGCGGTAATATCGAAGAAATAGATGTTTTCCATATCGACATTGGTATCGGCACTGTTGTTTTTCGAGTCGTTATCGACCAGGCCTACTGCGTTCAATGCCTGAACAGACCCATTTTTAATCGTATAATTTTTTGATGCAGCAGCGCTTTCAGGTCCGTCAAGTTCGAAACATTTATCGCCAGGGTTGATTACGATGAAGTTATCGAGGGTACCCGACCAGGCCTGATCGGCATCGATAGCATCGTCGCCGGTATTCCAAACCAAAGCGTTTTTCACACTCACTGCACCACCAAACCATTCGATACCATCGTCTTGGTTCGATACGATTTCAACATTTTCGATAGTGGTACCTGAGCCTACACCACCAAGGGTAAGGCCGTTGATTTCGTTACCTTCGCCAATATTGGCTCCACCAAGGCGAATAGATACATATTTGATGACACCGGAATTATCGCTTGCATTAGTCCCTCCGTATAAACCATTGGTATCGGAAGCCGGGATTCCTTCGATTTGAGCGGTCTCACCTGATTTCACAGAAACAGGGGCATTACCCAAAACAATTAAGCCACCCCAGAGTCCATTCAGTGTCGGATCAAGGTTGGGACTGGCCACCTGGCCCGGCATGATTTCATCGGCTATCGAAGTAAATATAATGGGTGAAGTAGCTGTTCCTTCAGCCATAATTTTTGCACCACGGGCAATAATCAATGCAGTGGCATTTGCCCCTGTCCCGGCCTGGCCTTTCACAACAACTCCCGGTTCAATAGTAAGTGTTACACCCGAAACAACAGAAATCCGGCTTTTCAGGATATATACCTTCCCTGTTTCCCAGGTGGTATTGGCGCTGATGTTTTCAGCAACTGCAATTTCAATCTCCTCCTCAACAACAGTCAATACTGACGTTACATCATCGCTCTGGTTTTGCTTATCGGTAACGGTGATAGTAACCGAACCGGCACCAGCAGTAGTTCCGGCAACATAGGTTACAGTAATCGTTCCTGAGGTGGCATCGGGCGTTCCATTCGTTGTAATGGTAGCCGTTCCGTTTAAAGCTGTAACCGATGCTGTTTGGAAACCAGCTTCTGCAGCATAGGTAAACTCAAGGACCATGGTTTCACCGGCAACAACTGAACTGTTCTCGGGTGCAGATACCGTTGGTGCAGTAAAAATTTCTTCATCGCAAGCAGTGAAATAGATCACCATCACAGTTACTAAAGCAAACAAAATTCGTTTCATAAATTATTCGTTTAAAAATTTAAAAATTCATTTTTTTAAGGCCTACTTTGCAACATTTTCTTAATAATCTGAGTCTGTTGTTCAGCCAACTATCCCAAAGGAAAAGGTGGAATCCTTAATCTGGATTAATGTATCTTTATCATACCATTAATTCTATTTTATCAACTGATGTGCCTGAATCCATTTTTGTAAAGAATTTATTAACATAAAGCCCATAATAAATTTGTTTTTTTTCGGGTGAAAAATTTTATTTCTATCCATCATGATTGTGTTAAATGATATGTTATTAATGTATTATAAATAGTGAAACTCTTCTTTTTCTCAAAATTTGCTTTGTTTTTTTCCGGTTTAGGGTAACCAGAAGTAAACAGTTTCTTAACGTATTTCATATTCATTTCAAATGGTAGGAAACGAGGGGCCTATTTGGTTCTTAACAATTGCGAAATGTTGTGTTTCTTGCTCGCCAGCAGAATCAATTTATAGAAAAAGAAAGAACCCTGAACAGGATCCAACCTTAGGGTCATGTGCATTATTATATTGTATAAAAATGCACTTTATCTGGTGTAATGCAGTGATTACTTGTAATATTCAATTATTGTTTCTGTAATCGTTTTGTAACATTCATGGAGAAGATTTGTAGCGATAAAAATTCGTATGGGTTCACTAAAATAATTTTTATGGTTCAAAGCAAGACTGCTATTTTATTCTCCGGCTACCTTTCTGGTTTAAGTCAGGAGGTGGCCATAGTCGATCAACTCATTGAAAAGAATGGTCTGGTTCTATCCCCTTCTCAAACCTATCTGGCAGGTGGTGGTTCAGGTGCACTGAATGTGTTGGCAATTAACGCTTGTTTTAAAAGCAAAAACCCTCTTCCCTGGAACGGATACTATAAGAATACATTTCTAAGCACCCTTAGCAACGACGATGTATTCCTTAAAACCCACCCGGCTTACTGGGATACTATTACCTTGCATAAAACGATCAGTAAATTTCTGGAAAATGGAAGATTGGAGCGTCTTTCCGATTTCACTTTCAGTTCTCATATTTTGGCATGGTCGTACGAAAAAGGAAAGACAATTTGGGCCGGGAGTGAATCGGTAAAAAACAGCAATGTCAGGTTGATCGATCTGATCATGGCCTCGACCGCTATGCCGGTGATTTTTCCAACACAATACATCGAAGGGGTAAACGATCATCCTACCGGTATGCCCGACGGGCGATTCTGTGATGGCGCTTATGGCGGAATTTTCAAAAGGTTTAAAAAGAACCTGAATAAGGAAGTCATGAAAGGGGGTCGTTTCGATAAGATTTTTGTAATCAGTCCTTCACGCGAAACCGACATGATTATCATGGAAGGGTATA
>CAZSIK010000346.1:0-3886 GCA_964606515.1 uncultured Prolixibacteraceae bacterium | reverse complement strand
TAGTAGGATTCAGCATTGAAAAATAAAAAATAATTTCTCAATAAATAGATTTTTTTCTGCTGCAAAAATCATTATTTTGTTGCTCATTTGGATGTCGAAATCGTAAATGTGATTTTCAAATCGTACAAAACTTCCGTTTATGGGTAATTTTTTTTATACTTCTTTAATTTTTGCACCACTTTATGTCTCTGTTTTTTGGAGCATCCTGTTGTTGGTGGTTAAAAAGAAAAAAAATGTGGCGAAGCGGTTTCTTGGATTGTTTATGATTGCTGCATCGATGGTTTATTTCAGTCATTCGGTTTTTTTTAACCATCAGGTATTGTTGTACCGGCTTATCGATCCCCTTTATATTTTTGCATCCCTCTCGGTTTATCCTTTATATTATTTGTATCTTCAGCTTTTGACCATTCGTACTAAATTTTATCGTGACAATCTTTTCCACCTTTTGCCTGCCTTGATTTTGTCGGTGTCAAGCGCCATTATTTATCTGCTGATGGATCATCCCAATGAGTATGTTTCATCGGTGCTTTTAAGAAGTGAACCCGAGTGGCTTGGGGATAAAGGATGCTGGAAGGCGCAGATTTTCAATCGCGGCATGGTAAAAATCGTGTTCTTCCTACAGGTATTGTTGTATCTTCATAAAGGGTCAACACTGATCCGGTCGTATAAAAAGCGGATTGAAGATTTTTATTCTAATCTTGAAGGAAAGCAGATTGACTGGGCGAGAACCTTGATGATTGTGTTTGCCATTACTGCAATAAGTAGTTCGGTTGTGAACTTTATCGGGCGTTCGTTTTTTGGGGAAAACCCAGGACTCATAGTTGTTCCTGCATTGGCGTTCAGTTCTTTGTTGTTTTTCATTGGCTATCTGGCCCACATGCAGAAGCATTCAGTTTTTGAGCTTAACCAGGATGAATTGGAAGCCGGGGATGATGATCTTGATCCGGCTCAGGATGACGAAGGCTCTGGCGAAACTACAAATCACGAGGAGAACATGGCCGTTTTATATCAAAACTTGTTAGTTCAATTCGAGGTTAAGCAGATTTATTTGAAGCCAGATTTGAAGATCAGTGGTTTGGCAGTTTTGCTCAAATCGAATCGCACCTATCTTTCAAAACTGATCAACGAGAAATTTTCGTGTTCTTTTTCTGATTTTGTTGCAAAATACAGAATTGAAGAAGCAAAGAAAATTTTGCAGTCGTCGATTCTCGAGGAATATACCCTTGAAAGCGTTGCCGAAAAATCGGGATTTTCCTCTGCAGCTTCATTGATCCGCACCTTCAAACTTTTTGAAGGGGAGACCCCTGGGGCATTCAGGCAAAGGCTTAAGCGATAAGGATTATTGGATTATCCCCATTTTTTTTCCAGTTTTGATAAAGGCTTCAATGGCCTGATCTAAATTTTCTATTGAATGAGCAGCCGACAATTGAACCCTGATGCGGGCTTTGCCCTGTGGTACAACTGGATACACGAACCCCACCACGTAGATTCCTTCTTCAAGCAGGGTTTCGGCAAAGTGAACGGCAAGTGGGGCATCGTAAAGCATTACCGGAATGATGGCCGTTTCTCCCTTTACCAGATCAAAGCCGGCATCTTCCATTTTTTTCCTGAAATAATGGGCATTTTCAAGGGCAAGACTTCCCAAACCAGGCGATTTTGTGATCAGCGACAAAGCTTCGAGGCTTGCCCCCACGGTTGCCGGCGATAGGGTATTCGAGAACAGGTAGGGCCTCGATCGTTGCCTGAGCAGTCCAATAATTTCTTTTCTTCCTGAGGTGAAACCACCATTTCCCCCACCCAGGGCTTTCCCGAAAGTAGAAGTAATAATGTCAACCCGGCCCATCACGTTGCAAAATTCGTGGGTGCCCCGGCCGCTAGCGCCCAGGTAACCTGTAGCGTGGCTGTCGTCGACCATAACAAGGGCATTGTAGTGCTCGGCCAGGTCGCAGAGGGGACCCAGGGGGGCTATATCGCCATCCATCGAGAATACACCATCGGTAACAATTAACCGGTATTGGGCTGTCTGGGTTTTCTGAAGGATGTCTTCTAACGCTTCCATACTGGCGTGTTTGTATCGGAAGCGCTGTGCTTTGCATAACCTGATCCCGTCGATGATCGATGCATGGTTCAGCTCGTCGGAAATTACTGCACAATGTTCATCGAGTAAGGGCTCAAATAATCCGCCGTTGGCATCGAAAGCAGCGCAATACAATATCGTATCTTCGGTGCCCAGAAAACGTGAAACCTCCGCCTCCAATTTTTGATGGATGCTTTGTGTCCCACAGATGAACCTGACTGAAGACAAGCCGAAACCCCATTCATCGATCGCTTGCTTCGCTGCTTTCACGATTTTGGGATGATTGGAAAGCCCGAGATAATTGTTTGAACAAAAATTAATGACCCTTCCCTTTCCTTCCACTTCAATTTCCGGGCCTTGTGGGGTACTAATGGGCCGCTCCTCCTTATAAAGTCCTTGCTCTTTCATTTGTTGAAGTTTGATTTGCAGGCTTTCTCTTATCTTTCCATCCATCATGTGTTTTTTTCCAAAATTAAGAAATCATTTTGGGTATGATATTCTTTTAATTACCTTTTGTTAGCCTCGGAAATCCACAAACGAAGTGAGGATGGATGCGTGGGTTCAAGCAATAGCGCGAATAGAAGGGCGGGGGTGTCTTTTTTATCAAAATGGGGAGATGAATTGTCAATAATGCTTTGGATCAACATAATGATTCGTCGTTTTAAAAAAAAAGCATTCACTTAGTGTTGTTTTTTGATGAAATACAATTAATACTTACAGATTTTGAAGAGCGATTATTGTGAAATAGTATTGCTTAAAGCTTTCAAAAAAGGAGATGTCAAAGCCTTCGACGCTCTTTTCGAACGGCACCATAAGAATCTCTATTCGTTTCTGTTTAATTTATTGAAATCGAAAGAAGACGCAGAAGAAATTGTGCAGGATTCTTTCGTGAAAATATGGGAAAGAAGGGAAACTTATTTGGAAGAATACCCTTTTTCAGCCTATTTATTTACGATTGCGAAGAATGCTTTCTTGAATCACTGCCGCAGAAAAATTAACCGAAGAATGGTTGAGGAGCACTTTGATTATGTTAACCATTCGTTTGAAATGGCCGCCGATGAATACGTGATCTACAACCAGACAAAATCGATTATTGATCATATAATAAGTGAATTACCTCCAAAAAGAAAGGAGATTTTCATCTTGAGAAGGGTCGACGGGTATTCTCGTACCGAAATTGCCGAAAACCTTGGGATCTCCATCATTACTGTCGATAGTCAGCTGATGAAAGCAAACAAGTTTGTCAGGGATGCCTTGAAGAAACATCAACTTTCTTAATTGATTTAAAAAAATCCAATACTTTTTTTTGTTCCGATCATAGTTTTTCAATACGAGGTTGTATTGAAGAAAACACGTATTGTTAGATGGCACCCGAGGATAAGTTGGAACTCATAAGGAAATTTCTTGAAAACCGGATTACCGGTCAGGAAATGGAGCTACTTTACCGAATGATCAATAGCCACAAGGGGGAAGAGGAACTGCTTTCTTCTTTCGATCGGGCATGGAACAGTTCCGATCGGGCCATGGCTGATGATATTCCTACAGAAAAGATGCTCAGGCAAATCAGGTCGCAAATCAAGAGGCCCCTGAAAGTAAGGTTTTCCCTGTTTAAAACTTTCGGGCGGGCCGCTGTAATGGTTTCTACAATTGGTATATTTGCTTGGTTTAGGCCAGAAAGGAAACAAATAATTCAATCGGATCGTAAATAAAAACGAATGTTGAAAAATGAAAAGCATTTTTTTTAAATTCAGATAATTCTATGAAAGAAAAAAACGATTCAATGATTTCTGTCTTTCGAAAAGTCAGAAT
>CAZSIK010000345.1:0-3899 GCA_964606515.1 uncultured Prolixibacteraceae bacterium | reverse complement strand
CCATCCACATCGGTAACAGTTCCAATAGAAGTACCTTTTACAACTACTGAAACCCCAGGCAGGGTATTGCCGTCATCAGCATCGCTTACCCTACCGGTAATCGTGCGGGTTTGGGCAAAAACTACATGCAAACTGCATATAAACAGGCATGTAAGTAATAGCGCAAATTTTCTCATAAAAAAAACAATTTAGGTTAATAAATTATATTAATCACGCAAATTCATTATATTTCAACAACATACATCTAATTTGATATTTAATTTTTCCAACATATCGTACAGTACTTGAATCAAAATCAACAAAAAATACATGTTGACAGGTAAAATTAAAAAAAATTAACATTTTTACATTTCATTTTGTTTAAAATTTTCTTACCAATCTTTTTCATTGAAATTCATGACAAAATAATATCAAGCCATCAAAAAGCGTTTTACAAATTATTATTCAGCATAGAAATGGATACTTATAATAAGATTTAAGAACAATTAATAATTAATTAATATCATTATCTTATTAAAAATTTTCCTTAATTATTGCAAAAAACATTGATGTTGTTATTTACTTTTATGTATAAGTATCGTACTTTTGTTTTTTTAAGGCCTGAAATTATGGAAAAAGTAGTTTATCTTGTTTTGTCAGCAATTATTGCATTCTCATTTACCGCGTTCAGTGTTCCCCAAATAGTCAGGGTTTCTCACTTAAAAGGTTTATTTGATACCCCTAATTCAAGAAAACTCAATAAAACGGTAATCCCTACACTTGGAGGCATTGCTTTATTTATTGGCATTATGATGGGCATCACCATTGGAGGAAACGGGCTTCCCTTTTATGATCTGAAATTTATATTCAGCAGCATCATCATTACCTTTTTTGCCGGGATGAAAGATGATCTGGTTGGCATTTCACCCAAATCGAAAATTTTTGCCCTTTCTTTAAGCATCTTAATTATCATGTTCTTTGCCGATATCAGGTTGGATAATTTTTTTGGATTCCTGAACCTAACCGAAATCGGGTATATCCCGAGCCTTTTACTTACATTTTTTGTAGGCATTGTTATCATTAATGCATTCAACCTTATCGATGGGATTGATGGGTTGGCCTCGTTGCTTTCAATTGAGATTTCAGCTGTTTTCGGAGTTTGGTTTGCCCTTGCAGGGGTTACTGAATATGCGCTGATGGCCTTTTCGCTTATGGGGGCCTGCATCGGGTTCTTCTTTTATAATGTATTCGGCAACAAACATAAAATCTTCATGGGAGATACTGGTTCTCTCCTCATTGGTACCATTATTTTTGTATTGGTTGCTAAATTCAGTATGGTCAACAGTTCTTATACAGGCACTTTTGCCATAAAAGCAGTACCTGCTGTTCTGATTAGTTTTCTTGCTTACCCACTGTTTGATGTGTTACGGGTTTTCTTTTTAAGGGTAGTAATTTGCCGCAGGTCGCCTTTCTCACCCGACAAGAATCATATCCACCACAGACTGTTGGCTATCGGTTTTAACCATATTCAAGCTACCTTATCCATTGTTGCGATGAATGGTATTTTTATCGCTACCGGATTATTGCTTCGTAACCTTGACGTGGCTTTATTAACCCTGATCTTGTTCTCGGCTGCCTTGTTGCTTACATTCAGTCTGGAATTTTATATCTTGGCAAAAAACAAAATTAGCTTCGACGATGAGTACCAAACGCTTTTACTGCCAACCAAATTTGTTCAGGCGAAACTAAACGCTAAAGAATCTATTTAATTGCTATTAGTCAAGGCTTTGTAATTGTTTATTATTCTTTTCAACTATCAGCATCTGCAATATTAACGATGTCTCCAATGGGAAGATACCATAAAAAACCTTTTACATTTTTTTTACCCATTTTTTCAAGCAACTGAGTATAGCGTTCCACCTGGGCCCGATGTTCTGGATTTCCTTTCCGTGAAGTTTTATAATCAACGACAATCACTTCCTCATGGTTTTCCATAATCCGGTCGGGACGATAAACCCTTTCGCCGGGAACAATGATGTCTTTTTCGTTCATTATTTTATAAGTACCATCGAACCAATGCAGAGCCATTGGGTGTCTCAGCATTTGCTCAATTTCACTTTTTATTTCAAGGGTTTCCTGAGCCTCAACTTTTCCCTCCATTCGAATTATATCAATTGCCGAATCCAAATCGGTCATGATAACAAGATTGGACAAAATTTCATGAACTATTCTACCATAGCTCATCTTTCCTTTGTTTTTATTCCCTTCGGAGTCCCAAAATTCAGCATAATGAGCCTTTATATGAAGATGATCGAAGACTAGATTTCCACGTGAGTGATACCCTGAAAGATGGATGTTTTGCACCTTTTCTTTCTTCTTTGAGTTTGTTTTCTCTATAGTCCCAAGTCCAAATTGATTTTCTGAATACTCAACAATGATACTGTCCGGGTTAAGGGTTGAAAATACTTTTTCCATCAATTTCGATGCATCAAGGCTCGCTTTAATATCTGTATTTTTGCCAGGTTGTTCATGGCTTTTTCCCGATGCCCCCTTAACATTAATATATAAACCGTTGATGGCCCTTGTAAAAGCAACATACATCAAATTCAAATTATCGATATACGACATCATCAACTCGTTAAAATATTCGGCCGAGAAGTAGGAATTCGCTAGTTTATCGTTATAGTTGACCGGCACAAGTGGAAATTGTTCGAACCCGGTACCTTGGGTTTCACACCAAAGAATGATGTTTTTCTGGGACTCGGGATGCAGGGCCCAATCACAAAACGGGATAAATACGATAGGAAACTCAAGTCCTTTCGATTTATGAATGGTAAGAATACTGATTGCATCATGATTTAGTTGGAATTGAAGACGGGCTTTTCCCCCCTTTTTATTCCACCAATCGATAAAACGGTATAAGGTGGGAATCTCGCGCAGGAGATAATCCCCAAGAATGTCCCTGAACGACTGAAGATTCGCTTGTTCTTCCTCAATTTTGCCCAAGTTGTAAGCCGATTCAAGTTCACTCAACAACAAGGTAGGATTCAGGTTGGCCCATTTTTTCAGTAAAGAATGGCCAGATGGATGATTCAAAAATGGGAAAAAAGTTTGCACAAGCAACGGATCAAAGAAATCGCTTATGCCAAAATCATCAACAGCACCGGCTTCATGTTCATATTCGAAACACAAGCTATCTGGAACCATTCCTTTCTCAAACAATTTAGGGAATAATTGATGTTCAAAAAGGTGCACCGCCGAAGAAGCCCATATCTTGTTTTTAGGTTGAAGAATGAGGTTGAACATGGCTATGATGAACTTGACTACCAAAGAATTGGCAAGATAAAGACTATCTTCGGATACCAATTCATAGTTCACGCCAGCAACTGGGTCGTTCCGCTTTTTGTTGGAAAGGGCCTTAGCAACCGGAGCACCATCCTTGTTGTTACGAATCAGGATGGCCATATCGCCTGCAGTATAGCCCGCAAGCTGCAAACGTTCTATCTCTTTGATCATTAAATCAATCGACTGATCTTTAAAATCTTCCTTATTTACAGAATCATTTATAAACGTTACACGGACTTCTCCTTCGCATTGGGTCATTTTATTTTCCTGGGCTGCATCGGCATACAAGCCTGAAATGATTTCGTTTGAAGCCTCGGTGATGCCTGACGATTCCATTAAGAGATTAAAATGATCTTGAATCATTTTAGGAGCCCTGTCGAAAAGGAAATTGTTGAATGCCACAATCTCGGGGGTACTTCTCCAATTCTGCAGCAGAGGTACCTGATGGATCCTGAACTGGCTCATTTCCTTTTGTAATTGTATCCCCAGCAAGCGCCAATCTCCGTTTCGCCAACGGTAAATCGATTGTTTTACATCACCCACAACCAAATTGTAGTTGTTTTCAGCCAAAGAAT
>CAZSIK010000344.1:0-3908 GCA_964606515.1 uncultured Prolixibacteraceae bacterium | reverse complement strand
TCCAACATCTCATCCATTCAGGCGAAAGCGAAACCCTTGAATTCAAAAGCAGTTTTAATAATGAACTGATTGAAACCCTGGTTGCTTTTGCAAATACAAAAGGAGGAACTGTTGTTTCAGGTGTAAATCCTAAAGGCGAAATTGTTGGCTTATCCCTGAAACCGGAATCGGTTCAAAACTGGATAAACGAGATTAAAAACAAAACCTTGCCTGCCCTTATCCCCGATGTCGAGACGTACCAAGTTGCGAACAAAATGCTTACTGTTTTTAACATACAGGAATATCCTATAAAACCCGTCGCAACTCGTGGCAAGTATTATAAACGCGTAGCCAATTCGAACCATTTGATGGGCATTGACGAGATTGCGAATGAACATCTCAAAACCTTGAATACCAGTTGGGATTTTTATCCTGACCCCAATCACGGTTTGGAGCATATTTCTGCCGAAAAAGTGAAGCGTTTTGTTGAGATCGTTGAGCAACGAACACAAAAAAGAGTTGAAATGCCCCACATGGAATTTCTGTCAAAGATGGAAATCATTCGTGACCATAAATTGACATTTGGTGGTTATCTTCTGTTTGTGAAGGAATTTTGCCTGATCAGCGATATACAGGTAGGGCGGTTTAAGAGCCCGATAACCATCATTGACAGTATTTCGCTGAATACCGATCTGTTTACCGAGGTTGATGAAATAATTAACTTCATAAAAAAGCACTTAATGGTGGAATACATCATTACCGGCGAACCCCAACGAACTGAACGCTTCGATTATCCGCTCGATGCCATCCGGGAGATCGTGATCAATATGGTTGTACACCGCGATTACAGGGACAGTAGTGCAAGCATCATCAAAATATTTGACGATCGGATTGAATTTTATAATCCGGGAAATCTTTACGGCGGCATTACCATTGATGATTTGCTATCGGGCAACTATAGTTCAAAAACAAGAAACAAACTAATAGCCAAAGCCTTTAAAGAAGTCGGGTTAATTGAACGTTATGGTTCGGGAATCAGGCGCATAATCAATATTTGCACCGATTATGGCGTAAAACAACCTGTTTTTGAAGAAGTTTTTAATGGCTTTCGGGTCCTTTTGTTCAAAGAAAAAACAGATGTCACAAAAGACGTCATAAAAGATGTCACAAAAGATGTCACAAAAGAAAAAAGAATAATAAAAATTCTTGAACTCGTTGAATCTAATCCATCAATAACTACGGGCGAGATTGCTTTGCGCTTAGAATTAACCTCAAGGACTGTTCTTAGGGATATGGATGATCTGAAAAAAAAGAACAAGATACTCAGGGTAGGCGGCAGGAAAAACGGTAAATGGGTCATTATTTAGGAATTTGGGGATTTCACGCAGTACCGTATTACGCGATGTAAAATTATTGAAAGCAACTAAGCAACTAATATGAATTGGCTCAGAGAAAGGCGGCCACTGGGAAATTAACCTCCAAACCCCTAAAGGGGCTGAATAGTTACGTAATCTGACCGGTAGGCAAGGTATAATATTGTTATTAACCAATTTTAAAGGCTATTCCGATCCCCTATCCCAACAAGAATTTTTCAATTCCCCCGTGGTTTTAACCCGGTGGTATTATAAAAGATTCAATGTGCCTTCGTCTTTTACTCAGGCACTCAGGTACTCAGATACTCAGGAACTCAGGCACTTAGTTACTCAGGCACTCAGAAACTTATTCACTCATCCACATACAACCATGACAACCCTACCCACATTTGCAATAACCGGCGTGGCCGGCTGCGTGGCCCCCAAACACCTTGAGGCCATCCAAACCATTGGCGGGAAATTGGTGGCCGCGCACGATCCCAACGACAACGTGGAGCTCTTAGACGACTTTTTCCCCGGCTGCGGGTTCTTTAAAGAGGGCCGCGATTTTGAAAGTTACATAGCCTCTACTCCAATCGATTACCTGGTGGTGTGCTCCCCCACCCACCTGCATTACGAACAGGTTAAAATGGGGTTGAAGAGTCGACCACTTCCATTTGAAAGAACAAGTTCTTTGTAATAGTCAAGGAAATCGAATGGTTTTTTAAACTGTTGTCTGTACCTTTGCTCACTGAACAAACCATATCGCCCAAGCTGCGGGAAGTTGATCCTCCCTTTTATGTTGAGGAAAAGGATGAATACTTCACAAATGAAGTTCTTTCTGCTCTTGCTGATACTAGATATTTAAAATAACGTATTGATAAATAATTTGTTATAAAATTTACATATATCAACAACAGTAAATGAAATCAAAAGAACAATATATACAACTGCTTTCAAATTTTAAGAAATCAAATGCTACTTCGTTTGGTATTTTACGTATGGGTATTTTTGGTTCTGTTGCCAGGGGTGAACAACATGAGAAAAGCGATATCGATATCTATTACGAAGGAGCCCCACTAAGCTTATTTAAACTCTGCGAACTGAAAAATGAACTTGAAAAATTTCTTGAAACTCCGGTGGATATTGTACGTTTACGAAATTCAATGAACTTTCTGCTTAAAAAAAGAATTGAAAATGAAGGCATCTATGTCTGAATTGGAAATGATAAATAACTCGATCGGTCAAATTATAGAAACTATACATTTGATTCAAAATAGGACAAAAAACATAAATAGTCCTGATGACTTTTCTTCATCTGAATATGGAATGATGGTGCTAGACAGCATTTGCATGAAACTGGCAGCTATTGGAGAAAGTATAAAAAATCTTGATAAAATCTCTGAAAAACAGCTTTTGATCAAATACCATCAAATTAATTGGAGACTGGCAATGGGAATGAGAGATATTATTGTTCATCATTATTTCGAAATCGATGCCGAAATGATTTTTAAAACAATTACGGAAGATATTCCTCCTCTTTTACAGGTTCTTGAAAGAATACAATCCGATTTGCAGCTCCAATCAAAACCTTAAGTATCCCAACTTCAAATTAAAAATCATCCAGCAAAACCTTCGCCCTTATCTGCACTCAGGTACTAAGGAACTCAGGTACTCAGTTACTCAGGAACTCAGGCACTTATTCACTCATCCACATACAACCATGACAACCCAACCCACATTTGCAATAACCGGCGTGGCCGGCTACGTGGCCCCCAAACACCTTGAGGCCATACAAACCATTGGCGGAAAATTGTTGGCCGCGCACGATCCCAACGACAACGTGGAGCTCTTAGACGACTTTTTCCCCGGCTGCGAGTTCTTTAAAGAGGGCCGCGATTTTGAAAGTTACCAATAACCTGCGGCATATAAACCCACATTTCAGGTAACACTAATATAACTGATTTAGAAATTTCAAGCATTTTTTATTAACTCTGAACAAATAAATACAAGTTAAAAAATGGCACAAACAATAAATATCGATCAAATTGTCAATCAAATTGCATTACTTGACTACAACAACAACAAAATAGATATACTGGCTAAAGTAGTGAGGATGATAAAAATTGACCATAATCCTACTCAAATAAAATCAATCACAAATATTAAAGGATTAGGCAAAGAAATTTGGAATAATATCGATACGAAAACATACCTGTCAACAGAGCGCGAATCATGGGATTAATAGATGAATTTAAGAACAAAACACTTTCTCTCGATACCACTCCCATAATTTACTACATTGAGGAAAACAAACAATATATCAAATAATTATAGAACAGCTTATAAAATGCAATCCCCGGCGTACCTCCCCGAAAAGGGTTTTTCAATTTCCCCGTGGTTTTAACCCGGTGGTGCTATAAAAAATTCAATGTGCAGTCGTGCAGTCGTGTTTTCGTCTTTTACTAAGGTACTAAGGCACTAAGAAACTCAGGCACTCAGGCACTCAGGAACATTCGATGCCAAACCAACCATTTTTAAATTACCAACTGCCATTCCCTGCACGAGTAAATATTT
>CAZSIK010000343.1:0-3919 GCA_964606515.1 uncultured Prolixibacteraceae bacterium | reverse complement strand
AATAATTAAATTTAAGATTTTTCCCATATTTTGCAAACATTAATTATAACTTTGCGTTTGTAAAAATTTAGTAATAATCACAAAGAGAAAATTATGAAAAAGAGAGTGTTAGTTTTTGCCCTTGCTTCAATTGGGATGGCAGGATACTTTTCTTCATGCGTTGAAGACTATACCACCGACCCAGAACCCACAATCGATGTGGTAAGCCCCGCTACCGATACTGTTTCAGTTGCCATTGGAGATTCAGTAACCTTCACGATCGATTTATCGTCGGAAAATACACTGGCTACATTTCAGGCCATGTCGTCTTCAGCCGATATTGAAATGGCAAACGGCAGCAAAACATTCACAGCCACAAGCGATGAAACGGTAAACGTTACGGTTAAAGTTAAAGAATCGGCCGCTCCCAACAGCCCGATTACAATTACCTTTACAGTTACCGACCAGGACAAACAAAGTTCCATTCAGCGGGTCATCCTCCCCGAAGGGCTTTCAGAAGCTAAAGATTTTACCTGGCAAAGAATTGGCAATGCAGCCGCAACCGGGCTCGAAGTATTTGGCCTTACCTGGCCATTAAATACTTCGACCAATGCTGTAATTAAGAAAGGTGCTACAAAATTTGTTGAACTTCCTGCCGGTTCTTGGGCCAGCATTAAATCGTTCAATGCGTTGAAATCGGCAATCGATGCTGCCACCGACATGGAAAGATGGGAAAAAGTATCTGCAACCGATGCATCTAAAACTTACGACTTTACTTTGGGTACAATTAAGGACAGCAATTACTTCCTGATCCATGTAACCAATTCAACTGTGGTCATCGAATCAACAGGTTCAGCCAACATTACCATCAAAGGCCAATACAAAGAGTAAAAAGGCTTTAGCTGCATAGTCCTAAAATCAGCACTACCGATTTTGGACTAAACAACAAATATTCAGACCGAATTAAAGTAAGCTTTGATTCGGTCTGTTTTTTTAGCCATTAATTTCAATACCCCGAGGGATAATCAACCTGAATTATAGGGAAGCGGTTGTCGATCCTTGCAGTTCAAGCTAATCTCAGTTCATCCAACAACTTTATTCTCTTGTATGCAACTGCTTTAGCCTTATTAAAGGCGCTTAATACCCAATCTCACCATCATCATTATTAGGGTAATACAAAAATGTTGGAAAAAGCTTGACCCAAGTATCAATAACGGTTTCAGTATCTTGAATAAAAAAGGCTGCCCAACGACAGCCTTTCTCTAAACTATAAATTGATGCTTCTATTCAATTTTGAGCACTTTTTTTACCTGAGGAAAAACATCGACACTCTGATTCGATTTATAAAGTACAACGCGGGTCCCCACGTCGAACACATAAATCAGTCCTTGTTCTTTAGCGACAACAGCAATAGCACTATCAGCCTTCGTGAAAATGGGTTTCATCAACTCCTGTTGTTTTTGTTGAAGCTGCTGGTCGGCCTGGCCCCTAAAAGTTTCAATCCTTTGCTGCTTAGCATTGATTTCTTCTTCTTTTGCCTGACGCACCAAATCCGACATTGTGGCTCGTTTTTCAGAGTATTGCTGGAACATGGTCTGCAATTCAGTTTGGAGGTTCCCCAACATTTCTTCCAATTCAGCGGTAATTTTTTCTAATTCTTCGAGTGCCGCTTTACGTTCGGGCATTACTAGGATCAGTTGCTGAAGATCGATATGCCCAAATTTGGGTGCCTGGGCACTTGCCCGATTTGCCATCCCGGCAAATAAAACAATTAAAATTATAAATACTTTTCTCATTATTCAAATTATTAATATTCAAACCTTTTTTTTTACAAGAACTTAGTGGGCAAATATATAAATAACATACGATTTAAAACCTTTGCCCATCATTTTTTGTATCCCATCTTTTCGAGTACCTGGTCGCTCAGATCGTACTTGGGATCGGTAAAGAGCATGCTCAGGCCTCCGGCCTTGTCGAAAATCACGGCATAATTACCTGCAGTGGCCAATTCTTTTACCGAGTTATAAATGTCATCCTGTATGGGTTTCACCAATCCCTGGCGTTTTTGAAAAAGTTCTCCTTCCCTGCCAAAGTATTTTTGTTGAAGGGAACGATATTCTTTTTCTTTCGTTACGATCACGTCTTCGCGCTTCCGCTTCATGTCGTCCGACAGGAGAACCGATTCGGCCCTGAAGTCGTTGTACATTTGTTCCAATTGAGCCTGCACGGTTTCAAGTTCTTTCTGATATTGTCCCGAAAGCACGTTTAACTGTTCCTGTGCCGCCCTATAGGCTGGTACATTCTCGAGGATGTATTCAGTATCGACGAAGGCATACTTCTGGGCGAACAATCCCGACAGGATGGTCAACATCAAAGCAATGGTAAATAGTATCTTCTTCATAATCATTTATTTTAATTGATTTGTTCTTAAAGAAACAACATTCATACCAAATCAGAACTGTTGTCCGATTGTGAACGCGAACTGACTTTTCGCATTGGAAGAACCGCCATAATTAGGCAAGTCGAAACCATAGCCCCAGTCAATCCCCAACATCCCGAACATGGGCAACCAAAACCGCACACCTACCCCTGCTGCCCGTTTTAAATCGAAAAGGTTGAAATTCTTATAATCGTACCAGGCATTTCCCGCTTCAAGAAAACCCAGCACAAAAATATTGGCCGATTCGGTTAGGGTAATTGGGTATCTAAGCTCAACGGTTGCTTTCGAATAAATATTCCCGGCACGTCCGTTACCTCCTGTGGGAGTCAGGCTGTTGTTTGAATATCCGCGCATGGCAATATTATCGCTGCCGTAAATATCATAGCCCGACATGCCATCGCCCCCCATTTTAAATCCTTCGAGAGGCGATCTACGGTCAGGGTTAAAGTATCCAAGCATCCCGAACTCGTATTTAGTGTGCAATACCAGTTTGTCGGCCTTATCGAGAGGGGTGAACCATTTTGCGTTAAACATCCATTTATGGTATTCCAGAAAGTTATACTTTTCCTTATTCTTCATGTTTGGATTGCTGTAATCTTTTCCGTTGATCAACGAATAGGGCGGGGTAATTTCAAGTGAAAAGCTGAATGCAGATCCCCGACGCGAATATAAAGGGTTATCGATGGAGTTCCGACTGAATACGGTTTTCAAGCTAAGATCGTTAACACGACCTGACGTAAGAAAATAATAATACCAATCTTTCAAGTCGTAATGTTGCAACGAGAGTTCATGGTAAACAGTGAAATAGTCGTCAGGCCAGCTTAAACGATACCCATAACCCAGCGATGCTCCATAGGTAATTTGCCATCTTGTAGGTTTATAGGTCGACCAGTCGGTTTCGTAGTTTCCGTATCCGTATCCACCGTAACCATAGGGGTTGTATCCATAATTGCTGTAACCGCCATAGCCACCATAACTGTTTCCATAACCACCGTATGGATTATAATAATAGTCCTTTTCTCCATCGGTAAGCTTGGAGTAGTAAACCGAAAACGAAAAACTATTTGGTTTTTTGCCCCCGAACCAAGGTTCCATGAAGTTGAAGCTGTATTGCCGGTAATAAGAACCATTGGTTTGCGCCCTGATACTCAAGGTTTGCCCATCGCCTGAAGGCAGAGGCTTCCAGGCTTCCTTATTCATGATGTTGGCTACTGAAAAATTGGTGAATTTCAAACCAATGGATCCTACGAACATGCCCATACCCCAACCTCCTGAAAGTTCAATCTGGTCGTTGGCCCTTTCGATTAGGCCATATTTGATATCGACTGTGCCATTTTCAGGTTTGGGGAGGGGCTGTATGTCGATTCGCTCCTGATCGAAATGGCCAAGTTGTGCCAATTGCCGGTAAGAACGCATCAGCTTTGTTTTGCTGAACAGGTCTCCGGGTAAGGTATAAAGTTCCCTGCGGGCGATGTTTTCATGGGTTTTGGTGTTCCCTGT
>CAZSIK010000342.1:0-3942 GCA_964606515.1 uncultured Prolixibacteraceae bacterium | reverse complement strand
TTTATTCTTAATAACTTTGGTAAGTTATACGACATTAAATATTAATCAGTACTTAACTTGAAGAACGAAAGCAAATCGTTCAGGTTTTCGGCTTGTGAAGCAAGTTCTTCAGCGTTGGCTGCCATTTCCTCTGATGCGGAAGCATTTTGCTGGGTAACGGAGTTCATTTGTTGAATGGCGTGGTTTACTTGCATTACTCCATTTCCTTGTTCGATATTCGACAACACGATTTCCTGAACCGAGCCGGTCGATTGTTCGAGCAAGGGGAGCAGGGAACTGATCATGGTTTCAGAGCCTTTTGCCGTTTCTTTGTTTTCTTTCGAAATTTTAGCCACGCTTCCTGCAAGGTTACTGCTCACTTCTGCCAGCCGGCGCACTTCATCGGCTACCACGGCAAAGCCTAAACCGTGTTCGCCGGCACGGGCGGCTTCTACTGCTGCATTCAGTGCCAGGATGTTGGTTTGGAAAGCGATATCATTCACCCCTGAAATTTTCTGATCGATTTCGTCGTTCGATTTGATGGCTACTTGCAGGCCCTCCACAAGCATGATAACCCCTTCTTTTACCTTGGCTGTAACTTCTCCTGTATTTTGTGCTTTTGAAACATTCTCGGAAATCATGGCCGATATTTCTTCGAAGGTAGCGGATACTTCCTCGAGATTGGATGCCTGTTCGGAGGCCCCCCTTGATAACGATTCGGATATGGAGCTAAGGTGTAAGCTGTTGTTGGTGAGGTTTTCGCTTCCTGTCCTGATTTCGTTCATGACCCTTTTCAGGCTGATTTGAAGTTCATGCAAGGAGTTGTTCAGGATGCCGATTTCAGTTAGGTCCTCAATTTTTGCAGAACTGGTGGTTAAATCGCCCTTGGCTATCTTTTCGATATGGCGAATGGATAAATCAAGCGGAGAAACTAGTTGACGACGTAACTTAAAGAATACAAACGCTGCAGCTGCAAAGTTTAATGGAACAGCCCATAAAGAATGGATACTTCCCCATTGACCCACTAACGACATGTCGAAACTGCATAACAGAATCACCAAAACCATATCGCGAGCTAATTTATACATGACCGACTTTTTAAAGATCAATTTAAGTACGATTAGCGCCAGCAGAAAAACAGTCAGCATAATTAACCCTGCAACAATCAACCTGTTCATGACTTATTCCTCCAAAACAAATGATTAATAATCAGAAAAATTCCTTTCTTTTTAATGATAATACAAACAAATATATTGAAAATATTCGTTGTGCCGAGTTATGGAAGAATATTAAAACACCGATTAACCAGGCAGAAAGTTGGGATAGGAATAAGTAAGCGGAGGCACAAAATTTTCTTTAATGGTTCGAACGGTAACCCATCGAAGCAGATTGAACACCGATCCAGCCTTGTCGTTGGTGCCCGAGGCTCTTGAACCACCAAACGGTTGTTGCCCTACTACGGCCCCGGTTGGTTTATCGTTGATATAGAAATTACCTGCTGTATTTTCGAGTTTTCGGGTATAATGTTCAATCTGGTAACGGTTTCCTGAAAAGATGGCTCCAGTCAAGGCATATATGGTTGTAGTATTGATCTCTTCGAGCGTTTCTTCGAGTTGATCATCTTCATAAACGAATACGGTAATTACCGGGCCGAACAGCTCTTCGCGCATGGTGGTGTACTGTGGGTTCAAAGCAAGAATGACCGTAGGTTGAATAAAATAACCCGTGGATTTATCGCAATTTCCGCCATAGAGCACGGTGGCTTCTTTATGATTACGGGCATCGTCGATGTATTTTTTCAGTTTGTTGAAAGAGGGTTCATCGATCACTGCATTCATGAAACAGGTGAAATCTTCGGGAGGCCCCACTTTAATGTCGTCGAGCCGGATTTTTGTTGCAGCCCAGAAAGGTTCCCAGATGCTCCGGGGGATGTAAGCGCGTGAAGCTGCAGAGCATTTTTGCCCCTGGTATTCGAACGCGCCCCTTACGAAGGCAGTGGCAAGGGCTTCGATGTTGGCTGTGGGGTCGGCAAAAATGAAGTCTTTTCCTCCAGTTTCTCCTACAATACGGGGATACGATTTGTATTTTGACATGTTTTCCCCGATTTTTTTCCAGATTGAATTAAATACACCGGTAGATCCTGTAAAGTGAATCCCGGCAAAATTGGGATGGGTAAGAATTTCGTCCGCAGCATCGGGGCCCGGCACAAAAATTAGGTTGATCACCCCGTCGGGAAGACCGGCTTCACGCAACACTTCCATGATCACTGCAGCAGAATATACCGCAGTTTTCGAAGTTTTCCATACTACCACGTTCCCCATCAATGCCGGTGCACTGGGAAGATTTCCTGCAATGGAGGTGAAGTTAAACGGGGTTAAGGCGTACACGAAACCTTCGAGGGGTCTGTATTCGTTGTAGTTCCAAATGCCTGGCGACGATTGGGGTTGCATGTGATAAATTTCAGTCATGCACTGAACCCCAAAACGGAAGAAATCGGCCAGCTCGCAGGCGGCATCGATTTCGGCCTGGTAGGCATTTTTCGATTGCCCCAACATGGTGGCCGCGTTGATTTTCATGCGGTAAGGCCCGCTCAGTAAATCGGCTGCCTTTAAAAAGATGGCCGCCCGGTGCTGCCAGGAGAGATTGGCCCAGGCGGTGCGGGCTTCCAATGCAGACTGAATGGCTTGCTTTACATGTTCGCGCTTGCCCTGATGATAGTAACCTAAAGTATGGGCTATTTCGTGGGGAGGGAAAATCCGCTCCGTGATGTGGCTCCTTACTTCTTTACCCCCGATAATCATGGGGATGTCGACTTCTTGAGCACGTAATCTTTTGATTTCTGATTGTAAAGCTTCACGTTCCGGACTTCCCGGTGCATAGCTTTTCACGGGTTCGTTCACCGCGTGGGGAACCTGAAAAAATCCTTTCGCCATAATGTTTTGTTGTTAAGGTTTCTTGTTGCCCTACAAAAATACCAACGCGGTGTGGCTTAAAGGCTAATAATTATCAGTTACAAATGTCAGGTCGTGATGATCCGTAATTGGAAAGGGAGCGCGTAAATAACAGATTCATTGTTTGTTGGTTGGTATGAGGTTCCGGTTTATGAATCAATGTTTTGTGTTAGAAAGTGACCGATTTGTTGTGCACACTTCCTTCCACTATCGATTGCCCTTACCACCAGGCTGGCTCCCGATTGGGCATCGCCACAGGCAAAAACCTTCGGGTCGCTGGTTTGAAGTAGGGATGATGAGGTTTTTATATTTCCCCTGGAATCGAGTTCAATCCCCAGGTCTTCAACTACTCCGGAGTGTTCGGCATGAAGGAAGCCCATCGAAAGTAAGATCAGTTCGGCTTTAATTATCTCGGTGGTTCCTTCAATTTCTTTCATGATTGTTTTTCCTGAAGCCTCTTTTTCCCAAATTACCTGAACTACCTCGGCCCCGGTAACTTTTCCTGCTTCACCAATAAATTTTTTGGTGGCCATGCTCCAGCGGCGCCCGCAACCTTCCTCATGAGAGCTTGAAGTCCGTAAGGTATTGGGCCAGTAGGGCCATGGATTATTCTCGGAACGGGTTTTCGGTGGTTGGGGTAGGATTTCGATTTGGGTAACACTCAGCGCTTTCTGTCGAACCGAAGTGCCTACACAATCGGAGCCGGTATCTCCCCCTCCAATTACAAGTACATTTTTTCCTTCAGCTGAAATTTTTTCAGTGATTTTCTGACTCCTGATCAGTTTATTCTGTTGTTTTAAGAAATCCATGGCAAAATGAACTCCCTTGAGTTGGCGTCCTTCAACTGGCAAGTCGCGGGGTATTCCGGCACCAATGGCAAGGCAAATGGCATCGAAATGTTGCATTAGTTGTTGATGGCTTATTTCTTTACCTACCTTGGTGTTGACTACAAAATGGATCCCTTCGGCTTCCATGATCCTGATCCTACGGTCGATAATGTTTTTATTCAATT
>CAZSIK010000341.1:0-3948 GCA_964606515.1 uncultured Prolixibacteraceae bacterium | reverse complement strand
GTTTAACCTTAGCGAAGGGCAGGTTTATTATTTAAAGTTGTATGCTTTGGGAAATTCCGAGAATCCGGCTGATGTAACTGTTACGGTAAATTATGGAACAACAGCTTCAGTAGCAGGGATGACCGGGAACATTATCCCCGAAACACAACTCGGGAATGTCGATTATGTATTGCTGAATGGTCATTTTATGCCTCCCTCAAGTGGTATTTACTACGTTGGGATAAAGGGTTACACGGCCTCTTATCTTAATATGGTCAATATTGATGACATAGCCATTGAAGAGGGCGGTTCATGCCCAATCCCAACCATGATAAGCGCTTCTTCCATTTCCAGTTCAAGTGCAAATATCAGTTGGAGCCAGTTTGGTGAGGCTGACCAATGGAACCTCAAGTATGGCGCGCCAGGTTTCGATCCCGATACTGAAGGTACTGTCATAAACAATATACTTACATCAGCCCAATCCGTAAACGGATTAAATCCCTTCACCCAATACGAAGTGCGTCTGCAGGCAGTATGCGATGATGTGCCCGGTAACTGGTCCGAACCCTGTTTGTTCACAACAACAGTTGATCCGCTGGCAGGCACCTATACCATCGATCAAACACAACCTGCTTCGGCAACCAATTTTACCAGTTTTAATCATTTGAAAAGTTTTCTTGTTGAAGGAGGACTGGAGGGAGCTATTGTGGTCAATGTGGTGGCCGAAAGTGGTCCCTATAACGAGCAGGTCCTATTCAACGAGGTGACCGGAGTGAATGCAACGAATACCATCATCATAAATGGGAACGGAAATACCCTTGAATATCTTTCAATAACCAACGACCAAAGAGCTACGCTTAAGCTCGACGGAGCCAGGTACATGATATTTAACAACCTAACAATTAGTGCGCTCGGATCCCAATCGGGTGAGTATGGTTACGCGGTTCAGTTAATGAACTTTGCCGATAACAACTCATTCATTGGGTGCGAAATTAAAGCTAACGAAACTTCAACCAGCAATAATTTTGCTGCTTTTGTTACCAGTAACAGCCATACCAATGCAACCAGTTCAGGTGAAACAGCAAAGAACCTGTTTATTGATCAGTGCACTTTTTCAGGCGGATATTATGGTGTAAGTCTTAACGGGCCAACCACTACCAGTATCGACATGAACCTCACTTTCACGAATAATGATGTAAAAGATTTTTATTCCAGAGGCATTTCTTTATCCCATCAACGAAATGCTTTGGTATCGGGCAACAGGGTTTACTTTTCAGGTACACGATTGTTGTCATCACCACAAATGATTTACCTGTCTCAAAATTTAAGCGACACAAAAATTACCGGTAACCGTATTTATGGTTTTGCCGGTAATCATTCTACCAATCAAGCCATTAATGTATATGGTATTAATAGTTCTTCGCTTTCGGCAGCAAGCGACCGAAAAATAGTAATTGCCAACAACCTTATTTATGGTTTCGATAAAATTTCGGGCACACAATACGGTATTTCACTGTCAGGCACAAATATTCAGGTTTTTCACAATACCCTATCGTTCGATTTTGTTGATTATCCTGGAATAGGGCAACAATATGGGATATATCACTCCGGGGCGAGTGCAAACCTCGAAGTAATTAACAACATCATTTCAATTGAATCAAAAGGGACCAACCTGAAGTATGCACTTTATTACAGCACCTCGGGGGCTGTTCAAAACAGCAACAACAACGTTATTTACATGAATACACCCAATGGTTCGTCCAATTATGTCGGGCGTTATGTAAGTACCAATTATGCCACATTGACGAATTGGCAAAGCGCTGGTTTCGATTCTGCAAGTGCCGATAACGATCCATTCTTCTCGGCTGTTGAACCATTGTTGCCACAAAACCTTGCTATCGATAATATTGGCGCTGATTTGCTGGCGCTTGTGCCCGTCGACATTAACGATTCTGCCCGAACCGAAACCCCCGACCCGGGTGCTTTTGAGTTTACTGCTGCTTGTATGCCGCCAATTACACTTACAAGTTCGCCTGTATATAACACGGCCGGCACTTCGGCACGTGTTGGCTGGACTGCCCTTAACGGAGAAAGCTCGTGGAAAATAGAATACGGAGTCTCTGGTTTCACTCAAGGCGAAGGAACATTGGTGGAGGTAAGCAATAATCCTTACACAATAACCGGACTTACTCCCAATACCGACTACGATTTTTATGTTCGGGCAGTGTGTGCCGAAAGTTCTGAAAGTGATTGGGCAGGACCCGAAACATTTAATCTGTGCCCGGCATACAATGTGACATTGAGTAACGGCTTCGATGGCGTTGAAACAGGCAAAATACCTGTTTGCTGGAATAAGTACCCGCTTAATACAGCTGGCACAGGGGTTACACCCGGAGGTTATAATTCTGCCAATTGTTTATTTATTTCAGGCACAACACAGGTGCCGGTTTTGTGTGTGACACCTGAAATAAACAACAACATTAACCAATTGTATATAAGCTTTTTTGCAAAATATTCAAACAATAGCGGTTCCCTTGAAATCGGGACGGTGAATAGCCCCGATGAACCTGAAACATTTACGCTCATCGCTTCGGTTAACCCTACAAACAGTTACGATTACTATCAGCTTATATTAGATGATTACGTTGGGGAGCAAAAGTACATTGCGTTGAGAAGCCAGAGTGTCCGGGCCTATATCGACGATTTGAAAATTGATCTGATTCCTGCATGCGTTCAACCAACATCGCTGCGTGCCGGAAATATTGAATCAACCGAAGTTTCATTATTGTGGAACACCGGAAACGACGAAAGCAAATGGGAATTGGTTTATGGTAGTCCGGGTTTTGATCCCGATGCCGGGGGAACAAAAATTCAGAATCTGATTGAAACATCATTCACCATTACAGGCTTAATCCCCGGTTCAAGGCTCGAAGCTTATGTGCGTTCCGATTGTGGCGAGGGTCAAACCAGCGAATGGTCGTTCCCCTTTGCATTTGAAACAGCTTGTGGTGCACTTGAGCTTCCTTTTCAGGAAGCATTCTCCAATGAATTGGAACCCTTGTGTTGGATTGACGAGAATAATTTTTGGAACCTGGCTTCTCCTACAAATTTTGCAAATGGAACTGCCCCTTACGAGGCACACTTTTATAGTAAAAATTATTCTGGAGTGTCGCGAATGATTCTTCCTGCAGTAAATACAATAGGAGTTCAGGAACTTAAACTTTCCTTTCGGTCGAAAAAAAGTTTTAATAATTATGTTGATGACGCATTAATTTACGTACAAACCCGATTAAATAATACTTGGTGGATTTCAACAACATGGGAAATGGATGTGAAATTAGGTTCAAACGATGAAATGCTGATTGAAATACCAATTGTTAACAGTTTAGGCGGTTCTACCGAAATTGCGTTTTGTATATGGGGCGACCATCAGGTTTTAAAAGAATGGGCAATTGATGATATTACCATCACCGAAACAACCTCATGTTTTACCCCTAAAAATCCGGATGCAAATAACATTACAGCCAACAGTGCCGAAATATCGTGGCTACAGCCCGGCGACGAAACTATTTGGGATGTTGAATATGGCCCCGAAGGTTTTACTCAGGGTGAAGGTACTTTAATCGAAGGTGTAACTACTAATCCTTTTGAATTAGGTGGACTGGAGATGGCAACAGCCTACGAAGTTTATGTAAGGGCAAGCTGTGGCGAAGGTCAAACCAGTTATTGGAGTGAGCCTATGCTTTTTAATACAGTGTGTGATTCAATATACGATTTGCCTTTCAGTGAAACGTTTGAAAGTTCATTAAAGCCAGTTTGTTGGGAAGAACAAGTTGATGACGAAAGTCAAATTGATGATTTTGAAAGCTGGATCGTGGAAGCATACGACGATGCCGGCGGATCGCCAAATCAGCTGGCACTCTACGATAGCTATTATGTTGGCATTTCACGTCTTGTGATGCCACGTTT
>CAZSIK010000340.1:0-3986 GCA_964606515.1 uncultured Prolixibacteraceae bacterium | reverse complement strand
GGTGCTGATCTTGATTTTCAAGTGTTTTTCTTCCTGTAGTGTAAATATTTTAATTTGAGTGATATAATCATAATACCTGGTATCGTTCTCGTAAAAAGCATAAGTGTTGCTGGTATTCAAAAGGGTATCGGTTTTAAGCACTTCGCCGTTTGAATATTCTTTCAGGATAAAATGTAATGAATACTTGCTGTTAAAAGTGCCAATGTTGAATTGATGCACTTTTAATCCAATTAATTCCATGGCCTGTAAGAGATCGACATTTGATAATCTATCTGATTGAAGATCATATTTATGGTCTTCTTTTTCACTGCTTGTCCTGTTGTCTTTCTTGAATGCTTGTGAATAGACGTTGAGTTGAAAAAACATCCAAAAAAATAAAAGTAAGAATAACTCTTTCATCGATGATAGTTTGTTTGTTCAATTTTCTTGAAAATATTTATTTTGCCGAAATAAGTGCTTCGTCTTTTAGTCAAAAAGCTTTAAATGATTGTTTTTAATTTTCAATTGTTTGCAAACATACTATATTTCGCTGCGAAAAATCACCAGCAACTTGAAACGGAAGACATTTTTATTGATTAAATAGAAGGTTATGAAAATTATAAAGATGAAGCTCCCCGAGGCTTCGGTTTTGTTTCCCGACCGCCAGCACTACAATTACACCGATGCCTATGGCGGCATTTTTAATGATCCTGAACAGGTTGTGGGGATCGACGACCTTGCCCATGATTTTGCCCAGCCACCGCCTCGCTGGGTAGTTCTCCTGATGAAATTTCGCGACCAAATCGCGGGTTGGGTGGGGCTGAAAAAGGGCAGCACCTCTGTTGAACAATCCAGCCGCATTCCTGACCGAATCAGCGAAAAAATGGGATTTTTTCGTCTTTTTGAACGCACTGATCATGAAATCATCCTTGGTGAAAACGACAAACATCTCGATTTCAGGGTATCGATATTTATGGAAATCGATAAAAATATCCCAGCCAGAAAAATCGTCGTGGTTTCAACCTTGGTGAAATATAACAATTGGATGGGGCCTATCTATTTCTTCTTTGTAAAACCTGTACACAGGCTCATCGTACCGTTTTCGTTGAAAAGAGATTTTAAGAAGTTGGACGATTGGGTTTTAGAAAGTTAGAAGCAACAATATTCTTTCATAAAAGTTTTGGAAAAATCAAACAGGCAAAATGTATATTCTTTCGAAATACAAATCAACACTGTATTTCGAAATTTACCTATTGCACTTATGCACTCATTTACTTATGCACTTCTTAATTTAGCAACCAAGTTACCTACAACAGTTCCTTCCTTAGTTGTACAGCCGATTTTGGCGACAGGTAACCGTAGGGGATGTCGAAAACCGAGCGGGCACCAGTTTGGCCTTCACGGGCCAAGCGGGCAATGGCACGGGCATAAGCCACCAGGATACTTGAGGTAAACTCGGGGTTGCTCCCCAGTTCAAGACTGAATTCCATGCGTTGACGGGTTCCGTTGCCGGTTGTCCCTGAGCGAAAAACGATTCCCCCGTGCGGCATCCCCGAATGGTTTGTTTTCATCTCTTCTTCTGAAATAAAGTGGACCTGGGTTTGGTATTCATCGAAATAATATGGCATGGTGCATATGGCCTTTTCAATTTCGGTCTTATTGGCTTCTTCTTCGGCAACCACGTAGCACACGCGTTGGTGTTTCTGAACAGTGGTCAGGTTGGGGTTTTCGCCAGCACGTACACTTTCGAGGGCACTTTCAACTGGTATTGTATATTGGATGCCGTTTTTTACTCCCTTAACCCGGCGGATGGCATCGGAATGGCCTTGACTTACCCCTTTCCCCCAGAAAGTATAGTCTTTTCCTTCGGGCAAGATGCATTGTCCAAGCAGGCGGGCTAGAGAAAACAAGCCGGGGTCCCAGCCGGTTGAAATGAGGCTCAGCTTACCCGCTTGCCGGGCAAGGGCATCCATTTGTTCGAAATACTCGGGGATGCGGGCATGGGTGTCGAAGCTGTCGACCGTGTTAAACAGTTCGGCCATCATCAGGCCTTGGGCAGGAAAGTCGGTCGACGAGCCCCCGCACAAGATCATTACCTCAATTTTATTGATATAATCAGGTAAGTTGCTAATTTGAACCAGGTTTGGTTGGTTCGCCGATTCCGAAGGAGGCCTTCTGGTGAAAATGGCCACCAGTTCCATGTCGCTGTTTTGTTCTAAAGCTTTGACTACTCCTTTGCCGAGATTGCCGTATCCGGCCACGCCTACTTTTATTTTGCTGGTTTGCATGGTTTACCTTATTGATGAGAATGCAAAAATAGGAATCCAGTATCTTCTGTCAATCGAATTTGCATGAAAAGTTGCACTGAAACATACATTTTTGAAATCCTCCTGTATCAAATTTCCTCGAAAAATATTGATATATTTGAGCTTCATGTATTAATCAATAATTAAGAATTCATATCATGAGGTTAAAATCAATACTTGCTGTGATCGCCATGGTGCCTGTTCTGCTTTCAGGCTGCCAATCGGGGACTGTTGATCCAACGGAACAAAAAATTGGAAAACTGATATCCAGGATGACCCTCGACGAAAAAATAGGCCAGATGGTGCAGCTCCACGAAGGCTATTTCAATGACCAGGGCAGTATGGAACAAATGATCCGCGAAGGCCAGGTGGGTTCCTTCCTAAATGTTTTAGGTGCAGCCAAAGTGAATGCCCTACAAAAAATTGCCGTTGAAGAGAGTCGCTTGGGTATTCCCCTCATCATTGGCCGCGATGTGATTCATGGTTTCAAAACGGTATTTCCCATCCCCTTGGGCATGGCGGCAACCTGGAATCCCGAAGACGCTCGTGTGGCCATGTCAATTGCTGCAAAAGAGGCCAAGGCACAAGGTGTTAACTGGACCTTCGCCCCCATGATGGATGTGTGTTGGGAACCTCGCTGGGGGCGCATTGCCGAAGGTTGCGGCGAAGACCCTTACCTGGTCAGTCAATTTGCAGCTGCAATGGTGAACGGTTTTCAGGGCGACGACCCTGCCGGTCCACATTCGATCGCTGCCTGTGCCAAGCATTACGTGGGGTATGGCATGGCCGAGGCTGGCCGCGATTACAACACCACCCTGATTCCTGAACCCATGCTCCGTGATGTGCACCTTAAACCTTTCAAGGCTGCTGTCGATGCGGGTTGTTTAACCATCATGTCGGCATTCAACGATTTAAATGGGGTGCCTACTTCAGGCAATTGCTTCACCCTTAAAACCATATTGCGCGATGAGTGGAACTTCAACGGCTTCGTAGTAAGCGATTGGGGCTCAATAGCCGAAATGATCCCGCATGGGTTTGTTGCCAACGAAAAAGAAGCAGCCGAAAAATCGTTCCAGGCCGGGGTCGATATGGAGATGGTGAGCCAAACTTATTCCCAGAACCTGAAGGCTCTTCTTCAGGAAGGAAAAATCGACCAGAAAACAATCGATGAGCATGTAGCCAATATTCTTCGTGTAAAATTCAAATTAGGATTATTTGATAATCCTTATATCGATGAATCAATGGCCGACGAGGTAACACTAACCCCTGAAAACCTGGAACAAGCCCGGAAAATTGCCCGCGAAAGTATGGTGCTGCTGAAAAATCAGGACAAGATACTTCCCCTTTCAAAAGAAAAAACGGTGGCCCTGATCGGGCCTATGGCCGATGCCCCGCGCGACCAGCTGGGGACTTGGGTTTTCGATGGTGACGAACGAAATTCAGTCACTCCAAAAATGGCTTTTGAACAAATCATAGGGAATAAACTGAACTATGCTGTGGGACTTGAGTACAGTCGGGACCAAAGCACTGCCCATTTTCCTGAAGCCATTTCCGCGGCAAAACGTTCGGATGTTGTGGTTTTCGTGGCAGGCGAGGAATCGATCCTTTCGGGTGAAGCCAATTCGCGCGGAATCATTGATCTGCCTGGGGCACAATCTCAGCTCATTGCCGAACTTGCCAAAACAGGAAAGCCCATAGTAC
>CAZSIK010000339.1:1571-3999 GCA_964606515.1 uncultured Prolixibacteraceae bacterium | reverse complement strand
GTTGTTCCTAACATCGATAATCGCTCCTTTCGCAGATGAAGCCCGTTCCATCAATTCGTTAACATGAGCACTGTTCAACTTGTCGCTAAACGAACCATAGTATACATAAAGGACTGAATCGATCAGTTGATTTTTCATTGGGCCGGTAATGAAATGATTCTTTTTTAAATAATACCTTTCAATATTGATCCAGTTAAAATTGGCCTCCGAATCGAAATACCAATTCCAATTCCGGCTACGGCCGAAACCCGAGGTAAGGATTACATGCCCATCCCTAAGTTCATATAACATATCGCCCAGTACTTTAAAAAGCATTTTTTCCTCCATTGCTCGTGAAATTTGCGGACGATAAACCGAGTAAACTGAATCCCAATCGATATTTTTTAGTTCGAAGTAAGAATAACGCTCTTTCACATCCAACCAAAGATGTTCAAAATTTGTCACGGGATCATCGGGTGGATCCTCCTTGAAAAAGAGGTCGGCACACCCTTGTACGTAGAGCATCGTCACTATGATGATGAATATCTTGATCCTTCTTCCCATTTTCCTGGTATTACAAAAATTGAGATAATCGCGTTGCCCAGGTTAAGTACCAGCATCCATCAAGCTGTTGAACCCTCTTTACAGAATTCAATCTGTAAAAGGCAAAGTTGTATTCTAAAGATAAAAAATTACCTGATTTTAATTCAAAAATAAGCGAGGGGTTTAACTTGAAGCTCATTGCTTTTCCCGGGATAAAAAGTTCAACTGACTGAAAAAAACCATGAACCCAGGTAGCATTTGGATCAACAAATCCTTCCGGCTCATTGGTGGCAAACGAAGGACGGATAAAAAATCCAAGCAGTTGGTAATTTGTTCTCGTTTGAAAACACCAATTAGTTTTTCCTAAAGAGAAACGATAATAAAAATGGGCTGCTGGTCCGAAACAAGTAAAATAATCAAACCTTTCCTTGTAATTTGTGAAAGAAGAATTTTGTCTGAAGCTCAACACATTCTGATTCGACCAGCCCACTAAAACCCATCGTGCATAAGCTTTATTGGAATGATAAAAAGTGTAGGTTGTAAGGTCCCCCTTAAAAACAAAAAGTTCATTATCGAAGCGATTTTTGAGCATCCCTCCTGCAAAATCCAACTCAAGCCATTCCGTTTTTTGCTTGTCGACCTTTATGTACGATAATCCACCTGCCAAAACCGCTCCCTGATAGTGCAGCAACGACATCCCCTCGTCTCGTTGCAATTGGTCCCCCAACCCCATCTGGGGGGCCAGAAACCGCTTGGTTTGCGCATTTAACACGGCGGATAAGAATAAAAATATTCCCGTTGCAACAATCCAATGCGGAAACTTTTGAATGATCATTGATAAGACAAGGTTTGTTATTTATTTAGGATGCAGGTCATCAAAGATACAGTTTTCAATTGGCATTGAATTTGGTTAAGTAAAAAAAGAAACCTAAATCATCGCATGATTGGTGATTTTATTATAGGTTTGCAGAGTAAAATGAATTAAATTTTTGCATATGAAATCAATGTTAATTACTTTTCTGATCTGTCTGGCGGCTCTCACGATCAAAGCACAGGAAGGTCAACCCGTAACACAGGATTCGATTCTGTTTGAAAAAACCGTGTACGATTATGGCAATATCGAACAAGGATCGGATGGAACCAGTGAATTCATTTTTACCAACAAGGGCCAATCCCCTTTAGTTCTCTCCAACGTAAGGGCGTCGTGCGGATGCACCGTTCCACAGTGGACCAAAGAACCCATCGAACCAGGGAAAACCGGTGTAATTAAGGTAAAGTACAACACCAATCTGGTCGGAACCTTTAATAAATCGGTTACAGTAAATTCAAACGCAGCCAACTCGGTTGTGGTCCTCAGGATTAAGGGCAATGTTGCTCCTAAGCCTCAACCAGGTTCCTGAAAACGATAGAAGGCTTTTGCTTCTGTTTTCTTTATTCATCAAATAATATAGATGACAAATAAGCCTGAATTGAAGAAAATGAAAGAGATCGGGGATTCAGCTATCCTCGATTTCTTCAGTTACACGGACCTTCTTTCAATACAGGAACATTTTTGTGATAGTACAGGTCTTTCTTCGATCATCGTATCTATAACAGGGGAACCACTGGTTGAACCTGCAAAGCAAAAATTACCCCCATGGCAACTCGGCCGAACAAACGATGGGGCCTGTATCCCAATCCCATCTCATCGATACTTCACCAAACTCGACACGGAAATTATTTCCTGCACGGTTTCTGGTGTCTACTATGCGGTTGCTCCCATCGGGCCCGAGGGCGAAGTTCTTGCCTTATGGGCAATAGGCTTTACTGATTTGCCTAACAGTACCCACAACGAAAAAAAAACAATCGAGAATCAGGAAACGCCTTCTATAACAAAAGAACAATTTATAAAAATTGCCCTATTGCA
>CAZSIK010000339.1:0-1524 GCA_964606515.1 uncultured Prolixibacteraceae bacterium | reverse complement strand
TCGAAGAATATACCCATGAGCTTTCTGAATCGGCCGAGAAGTATCGCTTCCTTATTGAAAATCAGAATGACATTGTAATCAAATTCGATTCTACTGAACGGTTTACCTACGTTAGTCCAGGGTTTTGCCGCGTCTTTGGTAAAAATGAAGATCAACTACTGGGACAATCGGTCTTTTCAATTGTTCATCCCGACGATATTGAACCTTCCCGGCAAATACTGGAACAATTAAACCATGCGCCCCATAATTACAAAATAATTAACAGGGCCTCCACCACTTCTGGTTGGCGTTGGATTTCTTGGTCGGCCCGGGCAGTTTTGACCTCCTCGGGAAGTATTAACTCAATTATCAGTGTGGGTCGCGATATCACCAAACGAAAAGAAGCCGAAAAAAAGCTTGAAGATTCAGAAAAGCGTTACCGTAACCTGATCGAAAACTCAATAATGGCCATATTTGAAGTCAACTTGGACGGTGAATTCAGGTTTGTTAATTCGGCCATGAGAAACTTATTTCTATTAAAAGGAGATATCCCTGTCAATGAAATATCATTTCAATCCCTCTTCCATGAAAGTCAGAAAACCGATTTCCTACTCGATGAAATTTATCACAAAGGGCGGATTGACAACTTTGAAATCGAAGTATCCACGGTTGAAGGGACTAAAAAAACAATTCTCTTGAACGCAATCCTGAGCGACCATCTGATTCAGGGAAACGCTATCGATATCTCAGAGAAAAAGAAGTCAGAAACTGAAATGATCAGGATCAATCAAGAGCTGATGATGGCCAATACCGAAAAAGATAAGTTCTTTTCCATCATTGCCCATGATTTGAGAAACCCGTTCAACACTTTTTTGGGTTTAACTGAACTAATGGCCGATCAATCGACCGAGATCCCCATATCTCAATTACAAACCTTGGCCTTGACCATGAAAAAAACTGCCAGAAATGTAAATAACCTTTTAGAGAATTTACTTATTTGGTCGCGATCGAAACAAGGCAACATGGATTTTCACCCCCAAACAATAAAAATTGTGGATCTAATTGCCCGATTTGGTGAATCATGTATGGAGACTGCAAAAACAAAAGGGATTGAACTTATCGTTGATTTTCCGCCTCATTTAGTTATTGATGCCGATATAGAAATGCTTCACCTGATTCTTCGTAATTTAGTGTCGAACGCCATAAAGTTTTCATACGAGGGAAGTAGCGTTAGCATAAAGGCAGATGTCGACTCAGGAAACAAAGTCTATTTTGAAATTCAGGATCATGGAATCGGAATGAACGATTATACCCTTAAAAACCTTTTTAAACCCGATGTAAAAACGAACAAAACGGGTACTGCCGGAGAACCAAGCTCAGGATTAGGGCTCTTGCTTTGTAAAGAATTCATCGAAAAGCATCAAGGCCGTATATGGGTAAAAAGCCAACCTGGTTTTGGTAGTACGTTTACGTTTACACTTGAATCAACAAATAATTAAATTTAAGATTTTTCCCATATTTTGCAAACATTAATTATAACTTTGC
>CAZSIK010000338.1:0-4000 GCA_964606515.1 uncultured Prolixibacteraceae bacterium | reverse complement strand
CTATCTTTAAGAAAACCTATCCTCTTATTTTTAATGAAGCATTTTTTGGATTTGTTCATCATTAAGATCCTTTACCACGATGGCCAGCCAGTCGGCAAATTTCTCATTGATTTCGAGCGCCTTTTTGTTGTTGCAATAATAGTAGGCATGGAAAAGCCCGTCCATCACTTTGTGCTGGGTATAATAAGGTACCCAGATACCATTGAGGTTAAAGCCCTGAGAACGAATATCGCCTTTGGCCACTTCCTCTTCAAGGATGCGTTTCCCGTCGGGAAAAGCCCCGATATAGCCCTCACCATCGGCCTGCTGACATTCGTACAATTCGTCGACAATGTAGTTAACCCTGTTCAGGTATTCTTCGTTTTCGGTGGTGTGGTACATCAATACTATGGCGGTTAAGTAATGGCCCAGGCTATGCCCGGCGATGGTATTGTCTTCCCAACCATGATAATGCTCAGCCCTGGGTTTCAAACCGGCTTCACTGCGGAATTTGGCAAGAAAACGGTCGGGTTCATAAGCAAGAAGGATTTTTTCGTTAAGGTGTGTGGCATTCAGGAACGGGCCATCCAGCAGTTTCACCTCGCCGGGATTAAAAGCCAGGACTTTGAAATCGACTTCTTCTTTGCCCTCCCCGGGTTTAATCCGCACTTCTTTTTGATCGTTCACACAAGAAAGAAAAGTGATCGACAGGAGTAGGGCAATGCATAACAACCGGTTCCTTTTTTGTTTCATTTTTAGTTGTTTTAATCAGTAGTAATTCTGTTGGTTATTTAGTCACATTATTTTTCTGGTCTGCACTAAACCGGCACCACCAGAGCCTATAAATTGAATAAGCGAATTTGCCTTTTTTCAAGTTGGTTTTCCGTAACAAATGTTTAAAAAAATGGCACGAATGTGCTGCAATTTCAAGTAAAAAAGGTTGAATAATAGATATTTTTACGGTCTGAAGGTTTAAAAAAGCAGGGAGTACTTATTTAGCCTCCCTGCCTTTGCGGCATCAACATGGCCGCTAACCGTGAAAAATAAGTTGATTATTAATTGACGCAGACTTTATGGATTTTATTTCCCTTTGTGGTTTGGATTTCTACCATGTAAATTCCATTTTTGGAAACAGGCAAAGAATAATTGCTGTTTTTTACATTCTTAACCGAAGAAATCAGCTTTCCATCGATACTGTAGAGTTTCAAACCTGAAATATCCGATTTGAGCGATTCAACTTTAATGCTACTGGTATTCCGGCTAAAATACGCTTTTGTGTTCAGGTTCAGTTCCGATGAAGCAACAGCCGAAGGAATGCCACTTTCATCGTGGGTAAGTTTAAACTCATCGAAGATGGCCGATGGCAAAACACCTTCAGCCGCCATTGCATCAGCATCGGCTTTCGACCTGAAGTCGCATTGAGCCAAACCTACCTGCATGTCCATTCCGTCGAAATCAGGTCGATCGACACTGGCAGCTTCAGCCCACTCCTTGCCATCTTTACTTACATAAGCAGTAAATTTAGTTCCCACTTTTGACAAACGGGTATAGGGAAAATCCTTAACCGGATAGGAAGCCATAGGCACTACGGTTTCCGCTTGTGTACCGCTCACCGACGATTTCAATATGGAATGGATGTTCCATGCTTTAACATCGAAATAGTGAAAATATATAAAATTGGCTTTCAGGTGGTCGGTACTCCTGCAAAGGATACCGGCACCGTTGTAATAGGTAACTACTGAATCGTTAAAAGTAGCGAAATGCCCACCAACCAATTTAACCTGAGCATCAAAATCGGTGTTGGCATTCACATTGCGATAAAGGAAGACGCCATCGTCTTCGCCGCTCTCCCAGTCACCGGCCGAGGTTTGCAGAAGCAAGCCCCCTTCATTTGTTTTAGCTGCATGAACGGTAACATCTTGAGGATCGAAACTTCCTGAGTTAAACTCAAGACCATGCCAGATCACCGTACTTGGCTTGGTTTTGAAATCAAGGGTTTGATAATTAACGTCGGCAGAAAAGTCGTCGGTAAAGGTTACTTTGGCTTCCTGGGCATTCAGTGTGATTAAACCCAACAGCAGAACGGCAATGGTAAGCAAAGTAAAATTTTTCATAAGTAATTGTTTAGAAGTGAATAATGTTGTTAAAAAAAATCTAATGCTTTCAGCATAAGCTGATGACTATCTTCAAGATTGTAATAGCAAGAACCTTAAAACGTCTGTGATTCTACATATCAAATGTGTAAAAAACTCGTACTAATGTTTATTCAAGCTCAAAGCCATACAGGCACACTGACTTATCTACAATATTGTTTTTAAGGCACATAACACATAGCAACCTCCTTTTACTCATTCCCATTTCTGTATAAAATGGCTTTCCTGAACCACAAATTTGAAACACATGATGAAAAAACCAGGCAGCATAAAACAGTCTGGCAGGAAATAATTAAATTGTCCCCTGAATCTTTAAAAACGATAAAAATGAAGGCCTTGGTTTTTAATGGCATTTTGAATTTTTCGAAAAACGAATCCAAACCAGTTCTTCCTGAAGGAGAAGCCCTGATTAAGGTGTTGATGGCAGGGGTTTGTAATACCGATATTGAAATCACCAGGGGATACAAGGGTTTTACCGGGATTATTGGCCACGAGTTTGTTGGCATCGTTGAAGAAATCAACGACTACGACCAAAGCTTATTGGGAAAACGGGTGGTGGGCGACATCAATTGTGCCTGTCGCAAAGCCGACTGTCTCTATTGCCAAAAAAGCCTAGGCAGGCATTGTCCCGACCGGACCACCCTTGGAATAGCGGGAAGGAATGGCTGCATGGCCGAATACCTTACCCTTCCTGTGGTGAACCTTTTTGAAGTACCCGAAACCATTCCCGACCAAATAGCCGTGCTTACCGAACCTCTGGCAGCCGGGTTTGAGATTTTGGAACAAATCAACCTGTCAATCACCGACGAGGTTCTGATTGTTGGCGACGGGAAATTGGGCATTTTAATCAACCATGCCATTTCGACCACTGGCGCCAGGATAACCCACGTGGGCAAACATGCCGAAAAACTGAAACTGGTTGAAAAACCAGGTAGCCAGACGGTACTTATGAAAAACATGCCATCAAAGCAATACGATGTGGTAGTTGAAGCCACCGGAAGCCTGTCGGGTTTCCTGTTTTCAATAAAACACACCCAACCCCGTGGCACCCTAATCCTTAAAAGCACCCTTGCAAGCAATCAAACCATCGACCTGAGCCCGGTAGTGGTGAATGAGATCACCATCATCGGTTCGCGTTGTGGTTTATTTCCACCGGCAATCGATTATCTTAGCAAAAGAACTGAGCTAACCCTTTTGATCAGTGCAATATACCCATCGGACAGGGCAATTGAAGCCATTGAGGCAGCCAAGGCAAAAGACAGCATGAAAGTGTTGATCGATTTCAGAAATTAATCATGAAAGCAAACTTTCCTTGTAGGTGCATTTTTTCACAGTAAAACCCAAACAAATTTGGCCTTTTTGTCTTCAATTCATGGCTGATTTGTTTCATATTAACACCAGGCTTTTTCTTTTCGGACAATTGAATTATTTTTGAGAGGATGCAACAATTTTGTACCCCATTTTTATTTTCAGAAACAATTTAAAACTACGATGATACCAATGAAACCAAAAAACAATTTAAACTTTCCGCAGTGGCTGTTCATTTTATTGACCATACTGCCTTCAGTGGCTTTTTCGCAGGAAAAACCCACTGAAAACCGCGAGCATTTGCTCATGGATTTCGGTTGGAAGTTTGCTTATGGACATCCCTGCGATGCAAGCCGGGATTATAATCATGGCACAAGTTATTTCTCGTATTTTGCAAAAGCAGGTTATGGCGATGGTCCTGCGGCCTCAGGTTTCGACGACCGGGCCTGGAGGGAACTTGATCTGCCACACGATTTTGCCGTAGAGCAAGCCTTCTCCAACAACGGCAGCCACAGTCACGGGTATAAAGCCATCGGGCGTAATTTCCCGGATGTAAGCGT
>CAZSIK010000337.1:0-4002 GCA_964606515.1 uncultured Prolixibacteraceae bacterium | reverse complement strand
AGTACCATTTCTTTTCTGAGATCTCGGATGCCAATTTCGAGGGGCAACACAAACTTTTGCCCGTTGAAGTAATGGTCGCTGAAGAACAATACTTCTGGCAAGAATAAGCGGTAAATGCCCGACTCAGCATCAATATCATTTTGGGCGAAGGAGTAGGAGTTACGATAAATGGTTTCAACAACCTGACTGGCAGAGTTCATTTCGGCAGGATATTTCCAACATTCAATCGTGTCGCGCCATGTATTGGTTTCATGATTAAAATAGCTTCCCTGCGCAAAAAAACCCGAGATGGCTGAAATCCGGTAGTGGTTTTCCAGTGTGGCAGGATCATCAATGGTGAGGTCGAGCCCCATTAAGTTAGGGAAAAAATGGTTTTTGTCGGACGGGTACCAAAAATGCGCTCCAATGCTGAACACGGGCTTTTTCGGAATAGTGATCTGCGAAGTGGCTGTTGGAAAACCGTTGGCACTTACTTCCAGATAGTACGTTTCGCCCTGGGCAAAAGGCAAACCCGAATATACGTACCTACCGGTATCCCTTGGGCTTTCGGTGTAGCGGCCATGGACTTGTTCCTGGTAGTATACCAAGGCTTCGGCACCACTCACCCTGGTTTCGGAATTAAGCTCGGTAGTAAGGTAATTACGCTGGATGAGCAGTGAAGCTGTATCGCCAGGCGACACGATGCCACTGATTACCAATTGAGGTTCTATATTGATATTTTCAAGTTCAATGGTGCGCGAACAAGCAGCCAGTGCCAGTGAAAGCAACAAAAACCAGATAGGACTCCTCTGCCATTTCCAGTATTGAATACGCTTAAAGATCATAAAAATTGGTTTAATTAAAACTAAAATCCCATACAAAATACTTAAGGACGGAGCTGGTTGAAGTCAATTTCAACTTCAATAACAGGAAGGTCCCAAAAGACCTTCTCACTTTTCACAGGTAACACCTTTTTAATACACTTCGTTGTTTTTCCTATATACTCTTCAATTCCATTTCCTGAACGGAAAACCATGATTGTATAAGTATTTCCAGGCACTATATCATTTACGCTAACATTCCCGTATTTAATCAAATAATAATCGTCGTTGAAATTCTTACGGTTAAATTTAACTAATGCAGAAGAAGTAAGGCTTGCCTTGTTTGTTAAGCTGAAATCTATTCGGTTATTCATGACATTACTGTATCTTGAGTTTTCCGAAATGGTATCCACTGGTTGTCTTATAAAAATAAAAGAACCTGCGACTTGCTCATCTTCATCTACTTCAAAAGAGAAATATCCGCTCGTATCGGTTATTGATTCTCCTATCAAGTCAAGACCATCCCAGGTTGATTCAACACCAAATGAATCTACTTCCTTTTTCATTTTGTACAGTCCAACGGTAATACCTCCCAATGGTTTGTCTTGTTGTTCTTTAAAATAAAGATGACCACCGATGACAACCGTTTTTTCACAGGAAAAAAAGCCTAATAGAAATCCAAAAAAAATGATTATTCTAATTTTCATGATTAATTAATTTATAACATAATTAAACTGCGACTCTTCATTATTTTACAATACTAACAAGAAAGTACTTAGGTTACTTATGCATAATAACCTAAGTTCTTTCTTTATTTAATTACTATCGTGATTAACAATAATAGTGAAGCCTTTTCCGTGTAGTTCCCATTCATCACCATTTGGATAATCCCAATGTATTGACAAAGTGCCCACTGGATCGCTTTTTCTTAATATGCTGATCGTTTTCTTAAGAGTATTACATGCCTCTGTTATTATACTACCATATGTATTTCCGTCGCTTTTTAATGCCGTTTCTGTTATTAATCTTATCCAATCAACCAAGACATCGTCAAGATCCTTCTTATCATCTCCACCATCATCCTCGGATACTGTAATTGTATAGGATGAAAAATCCTCATTAGAATGATTCCATCTAAACAGATTCTTCTTTCCTGACCATTCAACGTACTTATTCCATGGCCCTGATCCAAGAGTTGACACATTAAATCCAACCGGTTCCTTTTCGCAAAATACTCCAGAACTATTAATATAATTAATGTCGAAATCCAATTCTAACATATTACACCACCAACCTTCAAGATCGTTAACCATTGTATCAGTTGCTTTAATATAACTAATATACTCCATACCTCCATCTCTTCGATGAGAGGATTGTATTTGGAATTGATTTGATTCAAATAAAAAGGTAGAACCATAATAATATTTCACATAATACAAATATGGAGAGTTGCCATAATCTACGATATCACCATGTTTATAAGTGTTATCTAAAGAGGCGATTAATAAATTATCACGCCTTATTCTGTTTCCATTTACAGATACATCTCCCGAACGAAATAACTCAAATCTATTTGCTCCCGGATAAGCATTCCAAACAACTGAAATGCTGTATGGAGAAGTTGTCGAGCATGTCAAATAAATATCATCAGAATTTGCACTCTTTTGAGTTATTGTATTATTGAAGTGATTACTAGTATTAATACTCTTTTTGAGTATTTTCTTATACTCTTCCGTTGATAGTATTTTAACAATACTTTCATGTTGAATGGATTGATTTTTTGCAATTCGAGCATTTTTTATGCTTTCTATATAATGCAACCTCATCTTCTTTGGTAACAAAATCCCAGAATGATTAACACGTATATATCCTTCACTATCCACCCTTTCCGATCTCATAATAACAAGTACAGGCATCTTAGGTGCTTCTTTTGCAGGGAACCGTACAATATTGCCCAAATGGTCAAAAGCTTCAAGTTCTTCTGTAACCTTTTCTTCAACCGCCGAAGCAATTGGGAATACCAACAATTCATCCCTGGTGGGATCAAATGTATCAAAATGAACGGGAATAGATAAATGGATATAACCGCTTTCCTTAATCATTTTAACGATATCAGAAGGCTTGTACCTTCCATTCGACGATTCAGACAATAATTCTTCAAAAGCTCTTCCGTTTATTTCTTTTCCAAGAAAAGTAAGGAGCAAAGCATCATAATCGTGGTCGAAACGATAGCCAATTTCTTCCTTAATTCTCAACTTAAGCTCAACGTTCCCATAAATTGACGTAGCAAGTAACTTAGATAAAGTTTCAATGTTTTGGTCAATGGTTTTTTCATCGGCTAGCTGATATTGAGTGTCAATAGTAGCTTCATCTTTTTCGCAACCAAAGAAGACTATACAAAGTGATAAAAATGTCAAAAAGAATAATTTACTCTTCATATAATTTGTAATTTTGAAGCAGGGAGTTCGCACCTCCCTACTTAAGTGAATAACTTAAATTTCAGGGCATCGCGTGTTTCGTTTTTTCGGGCCGCGGTGCCTTTTGCATGGCCATTTTGCAGGCCAACAAAAGCCGGTCGTAAACCGGATGTTTTTGCAATGCAACAAAACAGGCACATTCTTGCACGACCCGAAACACTCAGGACAAATCCATTCCGTGTTTTTGAATAAATTTATTTTTGATTGATGTTACCCGATCGGGCAACTGAAAGGGACAATTATTAATTCTCATAGTACAAAGGTTTAGTTATGCAAAGGGAACTCTGTGTTCCGTTGCAAATATAAGACTTCCCCCCCCAATTCCAAATAATTATGTTTATTTAGTAACTATTTTTGATGAACGGATTAAAACTATTGACGAAAGGCTTATTTTTGTTGACGAAAGGAAGGATTCAATATAAAATTATCGGGAGAATTATTATGTTTTTGTCCATATTCAACCCAAGTAAGAATGGAGAATAGTCATGTACCTTCACCAATGCCTATCCCGTACCCAAAGTGTGGTCATCTCACCCGATTGTATAGAAGAGTTTCTTTTATATCGATTAACTGCACATAAGAAAAATGAAATTGTCTCGGAAGTCAATTTTATCGTGCTTTTTTCTCTGAGGCTTCTTTGTTGAAAAACAAGAAAAATAGCTCACTAGTGGTAACTATTCAGGTCTGAAAAATTAATACTTTTTCTTTGAATAAAATTCTTTTTT
>CAZSIK010000336.1:0-4007 GCA_964606515.1 uncultured Prolixibacteraceae bacterium | reverse complement strand
AGAAGGAATGCTTACGGTGAATACAACAAGACCCCCCTTCCTCGTGGTGGCCAAAAAAGATAAACAAACCGGGTATTTAAAAATCGACAATGAATCGGCTTTACAGCTAAGCAATTTCGATGTTTCAGGCCGCACGGTTGAGAAAGGGATCAAAGGCTTCTTCTTTGCTGAACGCGGAGTATGGAGACCCGGCGATTCGGTTTTTGTTTCCTTCATCCTCGACGACCCTGAAAACCGCTTGCCCCAAGGCCACCCTCTGGTTCTTGAAATTCGCAATTCACGCGGCCAGATGGTTAAAAAAATAGTGAAAAACCGCGACCAGGCCCAAATTTATCCTTTCTACTTCAACACTTCACCCGATGATCCTACTGGCAACTGGAACCTCAATATGAAAATCGGGGCCCTTGAATTCTCGAGACAGGTAAGAATAGAAACCGTGAAACCCAACCGTTTGAAAATTGATTTCGAATTTCCCGAAGAAATCCTTTCCTCAGGAAAAATAAACCACGGACAACTTAGCGCCCGATGGTTGCACGGTGCCACCGCCAAAAATCTGAAGGCCAGGGTCGATGTTTCATTCACTACCCTGGTGCCCTCCTTTACAAAATGGAAAGATTATGATTTTTCAACCCCATACAATGATTTTTATGGTTCGGAAATGACCCTGTTCGATGGTCCGCTCAGCGATGAAGGAAAAACCAACCTTTCACTCGATTACCAGGCAAAAAGCCCGGTTGCCGGTTTTCTTAAGGCCAGCTTCCTGACCAAAGTGTTCGAACCCGGAGGCGATTTCAGCATTCACTCCACTTCCCGTCCATTTTCACCTCACCCCAATTATGTAGGATTGAAGATCGACTGGTCGTACAAAAACTGGAATAAGCTCAACTCCGACGAAAGCCATACCATTGGCGTAGCTTGTGTCGATGCCAAAGGCAACCCGGTCGATCCCGGTAAGCTGAAAATTACCCTGTTCGAACTCGATTACCGATGGTGGTATCACTCCAACCAAGAGAACCTTGCCTCGTATGCCGGGCAAACCTATCACAAGCCCGTTTTCACCAAATTGGTTTCAACATCAAACGGTAAAGGTCAGTTCACAATCGATGCCGACGAAAACCGTTGGGGAAGGCATTTGTTGTTGGTTTCCTCGCCAAACGGCCACGTTTGCGGTCAGATTATTTATTTTGGGTACTCGTGGGGCCGCGAAAAACCCCGCTCCGATGCCCAGATGTTGGCCCTGCTTACCGATAAGGAACAGTATCAAACCGGCGAAGACATTACCATTAGTTTCCCTGCCAATAAAGAAGCCCGGGCTTTGCTGACCTTCGAGTCGGGGAGCAAGATCATCGGCCAGACTTGGCTCGACAAGCTCAGCGACCTTACCAGCTACACTTTTAAAGCCACCCCCGAAATGACCCCAAATATTTACGTGCATGTGACCCTGATACAGCCTCATGGACAAACAGCCAACGATTTACCCATCAGGCTTTTCGGCATAGCTCCCGTGATGGTCGAAAATCCCGGTTCGCACCTGAAACCAGTTATTCAACTCCCAGATGAAGTTAGGCCCCAGAAAAAATTTACCCTAAAAGTTTCTGAAGAGAACAAGCAAGCAATGGAATATACAATCGCGCTGGTTGATGAAGGCTTACTTGATCTGACCAATTTTAAAACTCCCGATCCGTGGAACCATTTTTATGCACGCGAAGCACTCGGGATCAACACATTCGACTTATATAATTACGTTATGGGTGCCTGGAGTGGCAAGTTGGAAAGCCTCTTTGCCATTGGTGGTAGCGATGGAGCTCCCGATGCGTCCAAAAAGAAAGCCGACCGATTCCCTCCTGTGGTTAAAGTACTGGGACCCTTCCATCTCCCTACCAACCGAAAAGCATCGCATGAAATTGTCCTTCCCCAATACGTGGGGTCGGTAAGGGCTATGGTGGTGGCTGCCAGTAAAGAGAAATACGGTCATGCTGAGAAAGTTCTGCCGGTGAGAGAACCCCTCATGGTTCTGGCAACCTTACCACGGGTGCTTTCTCCGGGCGAATTGGTCGACCTGCCCGTTACGGTATTTGCCATGAAAGATAACCTGAAACAAGTAAAGGTGAAGATCGAAACCAACGAATTGCTTTCGGTTTCGGGACAGAATGAAAAGAGCCTGGCCTTCGAATCGCCAGGTGAAAAAGAAGTATTGTTCAGCATCCGGTCGTTGGAAAGACAAGGAGTAGCCCTCTTAAAAGTTGAAGTTTCATCAGGAAATGAAAAGAGTTTCCACGAAATGGAGCTGAACATACGCCTTCCCAACCCTCCTCATTCCGAAACTACGAACATCGTATTGGAGCCTGGGAAAACCTGGAGCCAATCGCTTAATCCAATAGGAATTGAAGGCACCAATACCGGCCGTGTTGAAATTACCCCTTTCCCTCCCCTCAATTTGGGGAACCGGTTGGGATACCTGATCGCCTACCCCCATGGCTGTGTTGAACAGACCACCTCGGCAGCCTTTCCCCAATTGTACCTTACCAGGTTGATGGAAGTAAAAAAAGAAGACCAGGAGCGGATCAGGCAAAACATTGTTGCAGCCATTGAAAAACTGGCCAGGCATCAAACCCAGAATGGAGGATATTCGTACTGGCCAGGTTCCGATTTTGTAGATGAATGGAGCAGCTGTTACGCGGGCCATTTCCTGATCGAGGCTGAAAAAGCTGGTTACCTGGTTCCTTCGAACCACAAAAAACTGATGCTTAATTATCTGAGAAAAGAAATCAGCTCTTATGTTCATGGACAGCATCAATACAAAACAGGCATTCAGGTATATCGGCTCTACCTGATGGCTTTAGCTGGAGAACCCCAGGTGGCTGCCATGAATCGCCTTAGGGATGCCGCCGGGATAAGAAATCAGGACCGTTGGTTGTTAGCTGGGGCGTATGCCCTTTCAGGCATGAAGGAAGCAGCCCTTAACCTGGTCGATTTTAGGAATATGAACCCCGACCAACCCGAAAGTAGAACCTTCGGTTCGTATCTGCGCGATGAAGCCCTCATGCTGCAGGCACTTCTGGCTATGGAACAAAAAGAACAAGCAGCCAAACTGGCCTTCCGGATTTCAGATCAACTTTCGAAAACCAATTGGTACAGTACCCAAAGTACTGCATTTGCTTTGATTTCGCTTTCTCACTTTGTCATAAACAACGAAAACCAGGAAGTAAAATACAAAGCTTCGGCCAACGGCAAAAGTTTGGACATCCCGCACAAAAAAGCCCTTTATAGTAACGAATTCAATTTTGAAGGAAGCAATCCCATTTATTTTGAAGTCGAAAACAACGGGAAATCAACACTTTATATAAGCACCAGCAACCAAGGCGTTAAAGCAGGTGTTGATGCAAGTGAAGCCCAGGAGAATTTACAACTTACGCTTAAATACCTCGATAAAAACGGTCAAGGTGTTTTACCCTTCAACCTGAAACAAGGTTCCGACTTTATGGCCGTAGTTACCGTGATGAACAAAACAGGTTTGGCTGTAAACAATATTGCCCTGAGCCAACTCTTCCCTGCTGGTTGGGAAATCATCAACAACAGGTTGTTCGAGAACAAGCAGGTAGGCCAGAATGCTTTCGATTATCAGGACATTCGCGACGACAGGGTTTATACTTATTTCAGCCTCGGAGCCTATAAATCTAAAATCTTTACCGTACACCTGAATGCCACCTATACCGGAGAATACATCCTTTCGCCGGTTTCCTGCGAAGCAATGTACGACCATTCGTATTTTGCCAAAGTACCGGGAATGATGGTTAAGGTAATCAAAGAGTAAAACCGGAGCAGGTTTGCTTCAGATTAACAGAATCGTGCTGGAGAGAAGGCATGAAGAATAAAAAAATAGAAGAAGCAGCACGCGATCATTCGATCCTGAAAAGTGAAAGAATGGGTTTGCCGCGCAAGCTGTCGGGAAGCATGTTTAAGAAATCAGCAGTCGTACTTGGACTGCTGATTTTACTTTTCGTTAT
>CAZSIK010000335.1:3254-4027 GCA_964606515.1 uncultured Prolixibacteraceae bacterium | reverse complement strand
GTTCGGGGGGCAATTGGCAATGCCCATGTCCGCCAACAATCGAGAAGCCCATTCGGTCTTCAATGCCGAATGCCTTCCATACTTCGCGGGCTGCCCTGCACGAAACGTAGCCCGACTCGTCGGCCAGCCATTCATAATCGGTGTTACCAAGCACCAACAAAGCACGCGGCGCAATCATGGCACACAGTTCATGATGATCGTGGGGAAGTTTCGAAACTTGCTGTCCAAATTCGAACATCGATTGCATGAACCAGGCAAAATTGGTACGGCTCAGGGTTTCTACCTTAATGGGCAGCGATTCCGATACACGCCAGGCTGCTGCCCCACCCCCTCCGGGTTCCTGGGCTATGGTTAGCGCGATGCGTTCGTCGAAAGCCCCGGCAAAGAGTGCCATTTTGCCGGCATACGAACAACCGCTGACAGCCAGGTGTTTCAGATCAATTTTTGAATTGGCGCCCACCAATTCCAAAGCATCGATCAAACGGCTGATGGCCCACGGCCACGCGCTATAGGCACCAATATGGATCAGCTCGGGATAGAGTTTATTGATGGGTTCGTTGCCCCGTGTTTGGGTGTGGCTCATCACCTGGTTGTGGTTAAAAGTGATCATGGCAACATCGCGGTCTTTAAAGATGCTGACCGGCAAACTGCCAGAGCCGCGGCCAATTCCTATTATTGCAGGGAAAGGGCCTTCGCCCTGAGGGTAAGCAATAAATGCGGTTAAGGTGAGGGTTTGCCCATTCTTGGTAATGTGCACGGTTAACTGATCATTT
>CAZSIK010000335.1:0-3244 GCA_964606515.1 uncultured Prolixibacteraceae bacterium | reverse complement strand
CAGTGAGGGTATCGGGACGAACCGGCTTCTCCCCTATTTCATAATGTTGGATTTCCCAGGCAATTTCGGCACGACGTTGGCTCCAATCGCTGAATTGGCGTACACGGCCCTGGGGATCGGTCCAGGTAAGCGGATGAGTAGCCGACCACATGAAGGGATCGGGCAAGGGGGCAATTTCAGGAAGCTCGCCGATTGCAGGCAATACAGGCTTTGAAAAGCCTGCACCTGTGTTTTCCACATCATAAACCAATGGGGGAAGCGTCTGCGCCATCAGGAAGGCTTCAGACATCATTCCCATCAGTACCAATAAAAGAAAAAGCAACTTTGTCTTCATCTCCATTTTAGTATTGGAATTACCGTTGATTTTATTTGCTAAAAATAGACGTATCGCATGTTTAATAATTGAATATTTTCAATATTTACTATAACAATATTGACAGATTAAAAATATCCGTTGCCTCAATACCAATCTTCATTTTTTCAATAGATAGGATATCAACATTTTCCAATTTATCACTTCGAAATAACAGTAAATGATGAATGCTCATGGTCCAACTTCAAGATATAGGTACCAGGTTGCAAGTTCAATTGAAGCCGTGTTTGTTCAAGTGGTTTCGAATAAGGTTCATAATAAACCTTACGCCCCTCCAGAATGTAAACTTTGGCCCCTGCTCCTTTAAAAAATTGATTATTTGTTGTGGTGACCAGAAACACGATTCATAATTCATTAAAATATCGGGTTTATTTTGTATGAAAACGGCCCTCGGGGAGACCCCGTTTTCCTTCATAACCGATACAAAATTCAGGAGATGATCGGGATAAGCTCCGTAATGTTGTAGAAGCAATTTGCCGGCGGTAGTGTTGTTATTGGTCTTTAGCGCTGCAGGAGGCGACCACGGGCTCCCTAAAACAGCAGCTCCATGTTTTACTGCAGCGTTGGCCATAGGCAATTCAAGCTGGAACTGAGAACTATTAGGACTAATACTGATTCTAAGGATGCTCAAGCCGATTTGCTCGGGAGCATTGCCAAAGGCTTAATCTATTTGGTCGGGTTTGAGGTTGTCGATTCAACGGGGAAAATTCATACCAGAGAAACCACTGATTTTTTAAAAACTGCTTCCGGCATCGACGGTAAGTGTTTGAGCATTGAGCCCTAATGAAATAAACAAAACCATCACAAAAAGGAGAAAATATTTCTTCATTAGGCTATCCTTATGTTTTTCTATTAGTAATGTCGTTTTTATTTTGCTCCCCCGATCAAAAAACTTTCGGGAGGGCCAAGATAGGAAGGCTTCAGTCCACCGGTATCGATCAATATGCGCTGTACAACTACAGCCGGGTCGACCGCCCAGATTTTCAGTATGTTTTTACCTGCTTTCAACTGATGTTTCGATTCAAGCACCACGGTATTGGTACGAACCGACTCTTCCCAATCCCGAAAATTTTGCCAGTTGTGCATATTCAATATTGCAGGAGCATCGTCGTTCATCGAAACGGCAATTCTCAGGCCTTCGTTGTTGTAAATATTGAGTGTAGGAGCCAATACCAGCTTCACTGCAGCCTCGCCTGTTGAAGTGCATTGAAGGTCGTATTCAAGACAGGCCCCTTCAAGCGGGTCCTGTATGCTGTGCATCGTTATGGGAACCGGCATCATGGCCGAATGGGTCCTGCCAAAACCAGGAATCTTCACCCAGCTTTTTTCATCATCTGGAATTATCCTGCTAACATTCCCCGCCTCTATTGAGATAGCCCCATTCGATTCAATAAAACCTTTGTTTTCAGGAACAATCCCCACGAGCGGATCCAACGATGCAACAACTTCAATTTTAATCCCCTCAGGACCAGCAATTACAATAGGCACCTTTGTAATCTGGGTTACAGGAGATTTCCAATTGGCTTCGACCCAAATTCGGGCTTGTTGTTCAACCTGTACTTTTTTTGCCGACAGGTTAAGCAAAGGCGATTGACATTCGATTGTTGCTTCAAAAGGCTTGTTTCCACGATTAAAAATTTCGATACAATATTTTTGTTTGTTAAAGGGGTCAAACCAGGGCAACTCTGCAACATGGGTACTTCCCGGCCACCATTCGGACGAACCTTCAATACTGACCCCGATATGCGCCCCTTCGAGTGCTTTAACATTCTCGGTTGCCGGCATCGTATTAAAACGGGGCTGTTGCCAATAGGTATACCCAATACGGGTTTGGTTCATCATGTGCTTCCATTTACCGCCGGCAAGGGTTGTATTGTAATAAAGCGACATCAAAGAGTCTTTTTCATAGAGGGTTCTTGTCTTTTCGACAAGTTCATTGGCCGAAACCCTGCCCTGGCGGGCATAAAGGCGGTTTTTTCCCGCGGAAACGTACATTTCGTTCAAGGTGGCACAGGCTTCTACCGGGTATTGGACCAGCTGATAATAAGCAGCGCGGTAATTTTCAGGAAGTTTGTCGTATCGTTTTTTGGAACTTTCAGCCAGCAAATTATAAGCTTCAACAATCTTTTGTGCTTCTTGGTAATGAATATGGCTATAAGTGTTTGGTTCAAGCAACTCCGGCTTGCGACGGCTGTTGAAGCGGGTGTAGCTGTCGATCAGTTCGGCAACCTCGGTCGATAATTCGGCCCCAAATTGAGCTTCAGCCCATTGACGGGTGTATTCAAACAAGCCATCTGGAGAGAAACGGTCGGGATCCCAGGCCAGATCTAGAAAGAAGCTGATGGGGAATTCCATGGGTTTCAGGTCGCCCACGTTTACAACCCATATCCGGTCGACCCCATGGCGATAGGCCAGGTTCATTTGCTCCCACACCCGATGAATTGGAGAGGTATTGAGCCACTTATAATTTCGTGGCCCTCCCACGTAATCGAAATGATAATAAATACCATAGCCACCGCTGCGTTTGGGTTCATCGGGTTTGGGCAGTTTACGGATGTTTCCCCAGTTGTCGTCGCAAAGCAAGAGGGTAACGTCGTCGGGCACCCGCATACCCTCATCGTAATATTCCTGTACTTCTTTATACAAGGCCCAAACCTGGGGTATTTCGGTCAGCTCTTTTCCGGTTACTTTTTTTAGAATTTCACGTTGGTCGCTGACAATTTTTTGAAGTAAAGCAATATTGGTTTCCTGCGCCATGGCTTCATCGCCATCGCCCCTCATGGCCAGGGTAACCACAGTTTCATAATTTTTGGTGCGTTCCATTCCCTCGGTCCAAAAGGCCCGAAGTTGTTCAGGGTTGGTTTCATAATT
>CAZSIK010000334.1:0-4070 GCA_964606515.1 uncultured Prolixibacteraceae bacterium | reverse complement strand
GGATTTTCAGGGCAGAGGCAAGGTTTCTCAGGGCACTGGCTTATTACCATGCCATGGACTTGTATCATGACCTTCCCTTTGTTGATGAAAATGATCCTGTTGGAGCCTATATTCCTCCAAGAAAAACAGCGAAGGAAATTTTTGAATTCATTGAGGCTGAATTGATCGATGCCGAAAAAACCCTGCTCGACAAAGCTTCGTGCGAGTATGGCCGTGCACCCAAAGCCGCAGCCTGGACCTTGCTTGCCAAGATGTACCTCAATGCCGAAGTGTATGGGGCTGGAGCACGCTATACCGATTGCATCACCTATTGCAATAAAGTGATTGCCGACGGTTATTCGCTTGAGCCTGAATATGCCCGCTTGTTCAATGCCGACAATCATCTCCGTGCCAACGAAATCATCTATCCCCTGGTGGTCGATGCCGACCATATCGTAAGTTGGGGTGCAACTACCTACCTGGTGTGCGGGGGGGTAAGCAGCACCAAGGACGATGCTGGCTACAAACCGGCCGACTATGGGGTAACCAATGGCTGGGGGATGTTCCGTATCCGGGGTGAAGTTCCTTCGTTGTTCAAGGAAGGCGATAAACGGGCCATGTTTTTCACCGAAGGCCAGACCAAAACCATTGCCGATTGTACCAACCAGGGCCAAGGTTACCTGGTAACCAAATGGACCAACCTGACCGATGCGGGCGAAGTGGCTTCGAATACTACAGCCGACGGGGTTGATACCGACTACCCGATGTTCCGGCTTGCCGATGTATACCTGATGCTGGGCGAAGCCGTGGCTCGCGGTGGCGCCGGGGCAACATCCGAGGAAGCTCTTGGATACGTGAACCTTTTGCGGCAACGCGCTTTTGGGGAACAATACGAAACTGCCGGAAAACTTTCAATCAGCGACCTTACCGTTGATTTCTACCTTGATGAAAGGGCCCGTGAACTGTATTGGGAATGCTCCAGGCGAACTGATCTGGTGCGCTACGGTAAGTTCACTGGCAGCAGTTACATCTGGCAGTGGAAAGGCGGCATCAAAGACGGAACCGACGTCGATAGTAAATTCAATATTTACCCGATCCCTTCATCGGAGTTGACCGCGAACCCGAACCTTAAGAACGAGAATTACTAATGGGAAAAACTTCAAAAAATATGATGAAACTAAAAATATTTACCCTTGCCCTGTTGCTGGCTACCCTATTCGTTGCCTGCGAAAAAGATGGCGACCTGATTACCGTCTCGGGGCTGAATTCATCGGAACTGACAGCCAGTAATACCAACCTGGTGCTTACAAAGGACAGCGCTGCTTCGGTGGCCTTGACCTTGACCTGGAGCGAAAGCGCCCTGACGATCAGCGATACTTCAATGGCCATTCCTGCTTCCATACCCTCGATGCTGATGGAAATCTCGACCAGTAGTGACTTTTCAACCTTTACCGAAGCTACAACCTCCGATTTTTCCAAATCGTTTACTTATATTGAGCTGAATACCCTGGCTACCAATATGAAAGTTGAACCTTACGTGGCTACAGCTCTTTATTTCAGGATCAAAGCCCTGTTGGGAAAGAACACCGATCCGGTGTACAGCAATGTGGCCCAGGTAACAGTAACCACTTATACCATCGACATGAGTGTGGGCTTTATCCTCGACAGCAAGAAGGTTGAAACCGGCGCTACGCTATATTCAACCACCAGCAACGGACTATATACAGGCTTTGTCGGAGCTGTGGCATGGTACAACTATTATCTTCTTGAAGGAGATGGTACAATTTGGGGAAACTATGCAGCCGACGGGTACCCGTTTGTTATGGACAACGAGAAGAACTCAGCTTCGATCTGGAATTTCTGGTTCCCCGGCCAAACCGGTTGTTACTATACCACTGCCAATACCAGTTCGAAGGAATGGACCGCTACCCTGATTTCTTCACTTTCGGTTTCAGGCGATGCCACTGCCACCATGACTTTTAACCGGGCTGAAGTTTCATGGATGGGTTCAATTACCACGACAAAAGACAATGCATCCATCTCCATCAGCGGGATCAGTGCCTTGTACAATGCAAGCACCAGTACCGATGACGCAGCAGCTATTGCCGGTACTGTAAGCTTTTCACCCGATGGGACTACTGGACTGTTGTTTAACCAAACCGGAACATTTACTGTCCCCGGTGCTGCCGGCGATTATACAATCAAATTGTATCTGGCCAATCCAAAGGCCTGGACTTATGAAATCACCGCAGGAACGGTTGTGGTTAAAGACCCCATCAGCAAATTCCTCTTCCTCCCTGGTGTTGATGATGGCATTTCGGGAAACTGGACTTTCAACAATTATCTGAATTTGATAAGTGAAGATGATTCAACTTTTGCAGGAGTCGTTAATGTTAACTCCTTGTGGGGTTACCAAATGGGGTTGGTTGCCGACGATTGGGACGGAGTGTACAAGAGCACCGGTGGCGATGCGTATTCGGGTACCCTTGGATTTAAAACAGGCTCGAATATCCCTGCTCCCGATGCAGGTTTATACCTGATTAAAGCCGATTTGAAGAATAAAACCTATGACCTTACCTCGGTTAAAAAGGTCTTCTATACCGGTTTAAACGATGATTGGGCACTTGTAGAAATGACCCCAACTGAAAAAGTAGGAGTCTATCAATCTGAAATTACCATTACAAAAGCATCGCAATGGGGTTTTCAAATCTTCATCGACGACCAATGGAAAAACAAGTTCGGTGGTTCAAAGGGGGAGCTGATATACGGTGGCGCCAACATAACCGACGATGCCACACTTGCTGCCGGAAAATATACCCTGATTGTGGATATTGTGAAGGGCACCTATGCGATTGTTGGAAACCAGCTCTTTGTTACCGGTTTGAACGATGTATGGGATTTCACTTCGATGGTGCTTGCCCAAACTGCCCCGGGAGTTTATTCCGGACAAGTAACCCTTTCGGCTAAAACCAGTTATGGGTACAATTTCCTTTTGTATGCCAACAATTGGGATGTTAAATTCGGTGGAAGCGAAAGTGCTTTGGTTCTTGGCGGGGAAAACATTGTTGCTGACTGGTATGCTACAATGGGAACCTACACAATGGTTGTTGATCTGATTAACCGGAAATGTACGGTTACAAAATAAGCTAAACTACTTCTGATTTCAGGAGAGCAGATTCCCGGATCTGCTCTCCTGTATATTCAGTTTCTATCCAATTTAACCTACATATGACAGATTTATTTATTTGTCTGTAAATGAACCTTGTATTGAAAGACAGATCCCTCACTACGTTCGGGATGAGGAATCTCTACTTTCTGTTATATTCGCATTATACCCTTTTTTTTGGGTGGGGACTTAATATGCCATGACCTCTTGCTGATTTTTCATCTTCCGTTTTTTTCTTAACTTTAAATCGATTGTTCCAATAAACAATTCACTCATGAGATTAACTTCATTTGCTATTTTCTTTTTAGTGCTGTTCGCGATGGTCAATATCAAAACCATGGGCCAGGCCGATTTTATTTTGGGAGCAGACCTGTCGTATGCCAACATGATGGAAGATTGTGGTGCTGTTTTCCGTGAAGATGGTACTCCCAAAGATGTGTACCAAATATTTGCAGACAACGGAACCAACCTGGTGCGCATCAGGGTTTGGCACAATCCCGACTGGCAGGAATCCATCGTTCAACCTGCAGGTGTGAAGCCTCAATACAATAATTTCGAAGATGCAAAAGAAGCCCTCTCCCGGGCGAAAAAGGCAGGCATGAAAGTGATGCTCGATATTCATTTCTCTGACTTTTGGTGCGATCCGGGCAAGCAGATTGTTCCCAAAGCCTGGGCCGGTATTGCTTCAAATACCACCATTCTTAAAGATTCGGTATACAACTATGTTACAAAAATGTTGACCATATTGAACAACGAAAGCCTGATGCCCGAATACGTTAAAGTGGGAAACGAAAACAACGCCGGACTAATGGTCCATTCCACCCTGACCAGCACCTATACTGCCAGCGGGGTTATCAGCAACTCGTGGTCGCGCCATGCCCAACTATATAATGCTGCCATCAAAGCCGTGCGCGATGTGTCGGCA
>CAZSIK010000333.1:0-4071 GCA_964606515.1 uncultured Prolixibacteraceae bacterium | reverse complement strand
CTTTGCGAAGGAACCGTGGATGAAAATGGATTATTTAAAGCTGAATTTACTGTTACCCAAACCATGCCCATTTATAGCGAATTCGGAGTTTATAAAGGATGGTTTGTTGCCGATCCCGGGAAATCGTACGAAATAGTGTTGCCCCCCAAAGCTGAAAAACAATCAACAAACCCCTATTTCCGACCCCGCTTACACCAACTTCCAGTAAAAAACAGTACCGACGAGGATACCAATTATCTGGTCGATAATTTCAACAGGATTTATGCCGTGGAGCAAAGCAAAAATTACGATCAGATTTTTTACCGCCGCTCACTTTCGACTGCCGAAACAGTGATTCAAAGCCTTAAAGAACGTTTCAGCCCAACCCAAAATGAATACTTCGAACAACATAAAGCCTATAAATACGCAAACCTGAAATACATGGCACAAATTCAGGATCCTACTCCCGTTATAAACGAGTACTTTATAAATCAACCCATTCTATACCACCATCCTGAATATAGTGTGCTTTTCGACAAATTGTTCAATAAATACTTTCAATATGCCATGCAGCAACCAGGAGGCCAAAAAACCGCCATCATGCTCAACTCTGGTGCATACGATCAACTCCTCGAATGGCTGACCCTCGATATGGGCTTCGATGAGCCCCTTGCCGAATCCATCATCCTTATCGGGATCAAACCCATTTTCTATTCGAAAAAATTCAATAGTGCAGGAATTTTTTCCCTGCTGCAAAAAATCAAGGATGGATCAAAAATCGAGGTTCACAAAGAAACTGCCACCAAGATCTATTCTGAACTTACCCGTACAATGTATGGCGCAGCAGCACCTGAACTGGCTCTTTTCGACCTTACCGGAAAAATATTGGAATGGGAAGATTTTAAGGGGAAATTCGTGTATGTGGCTTTTACCCGTACCGATAATGAAAAATTTCAATACCATAAGGACCTGATGAAGGAGTCGTTTAATAAATTTAAAGACGACCTTGCTCTATTGGTGATCCTGGAAGATGAAGATTACGAGAGTCGTGCCCATCTTCTTGTCGCCGATGGTTTCGAATGGACTGTTTGCAGGGGAGCCACCCGGCGTGAAATCTATCAGGCATTTAATGTGAGGATATTGCCTACTTATTTTCTAATCGATCCCAACGGGCGAATGGCGGGATCTCAAGCCCCCTGGCCTGATGAAAATTTTGACTTGCAGTTTTCTGCTATCTTGAGTGCAACAAAGAATTAAGCCAAAGTTCGAATACTGGCATCAGCGACGCATATGTCTTTTTTTTAATCGTTTGTACTTCGTCCACCGAAGCCCAAATTGCTTCTTCAATCGCTTCTGAAGTTTGGGGTGTGGGGGTTTGGTGTCCCTGATAGTTAATAAAGAACCAATCTGTTTTTTTCAATACCCATCTGCCTTCTTTCTTTGGATGGGCATAAATGTGATAACTTTCTGTGGCATAAGTATCAATAATTAACGGGCTTATCCCGCATTCTTCCTCCACCTCCCGCAGGGCAGTTTGCTCAGCCGATTCTCCTATCTCGGCTTTACCTTTGGGTAAGTCCCAATAATTCAATCTTTTGATACAGAGCAACTCTTGCCTGGGATTGCTTACCAGGCCCCCGGCTGCACCAATGCATTCAAAACAGGAACAAAACCACCTAAACAACAATTCTATTTCAGCATTGAGAAAAACCACATCTTTTGTTGTATGGTCTGTTAAGAACCGATTGACCCATAGTCCAACTTCCTGTTGTTTCTCAACTTCAATGAGCTTGACTTCGCAGCTCAGTTCCTTTTTTTCATCGGGGCTACAAAGGAAAACCCTACGGTCATTAAAAAAAACTTTGTACATTTGCGGCAAACATTTATACCATTTATTATGAGCGATTTTCAAATTGAGGTTACCAAAAGGTTACTGCAAATTAACACAATAAAAATACAACCTTCAAATCCCTTTACCTGGGCTTCTGGATGGTTGTCGCCTATTTATTGCGATAACCGCAAAGTACTGTCTTATCCCGAAACCAGGGAGTTCATCTGCGAACAGTTTACAAGGGTGGTCAGTGAGAAATATCCCGATGCTGAAGTTATTGCTGGCGTGGCCACTGGTGCAATTGCCCACGGGGTGTTGGTCGCTCAGAAATTAGGACTTCCATTCGTGTATGTACGTTCCTCTCCAAAGAGCCATGGTCTTGAAAACCTTATTGAAGGCGATTTCAAAGCCCACCAGAAGGTGGTTGTGATCGAAGATTTGGTTTCAACCGGTGGGAGCAGCCTTAAGGCAGCACAAGCCCTTTCCAATTTTGGTGGTGAAGTGCTGGGAATGCTGGCTATCTTTACGTATAACTTTCCCGAAGCTACTGAAAATTTCAGGAAAGCCGGTGTGGAACTTACCACTTTAAGTAATTACCAAATCCTGATCGACTTGGCTTTGGAACGAGGCGATATTCACGAAAAGGAATTGGAAAGCCTTAGAGAATGGAGGCTTAACCCATCGCAATGGGGAAAATTTTAATGTGGTTTACTAATCGATATGCGCCGTTTCCTTCGGGTAACGGCGTTTTTTAATTAAAAATTAACTTTCAGATGAGCCTTAGTAAATATGTAAGCGAAATCAAAACAGTCGATCATAATAATGAAACGATTTACAATTTTTTATCCGATTTTAATAACCTTGGAAAGTTGCTGAACGAATCTGTTTTGCAGCAGATTTCATCTCAGGTCCCCCAAATAAAAATCGAATCGTTTGAAACCGATACCAATTCATGCCGATTCACAATCGGGGGTCAGGGAGAAGCCGGTTTCGAAATCGTTAGCCGTGAACCCTGTAAAACAGTAAAAATTTCGGGTTCAGGGAAGCTTCCTGCTGAAATATGGATGTGGATACAAATTGTGCCGGTATCGCCCTACCAAAGTAAAATGAGGGTAACCTTACATGCCGGACTGAATATGCTGATGAAAATGATGGCAGGGAAAAAGCTGAAAGAAGGGGTTGATAAATTGGCCGATTTATTGGCAATGGTACCTTATTCGCGGTTATGACTATTTGGCAGTATCGCTTGACAGAAAACATACTTCCTTGAAATGATATTCCCTGGTTTTACCCATGTTATCTTCTATCTTCAGTTGTCCGATAGGGTTTACCCCTAAGATTCTACCCCAATATTCACCGCTCGTGTCTCGGTATTGGGCAAGGATGCCTTTCTGATACAGTCTATCTTCATAGGCAAGGTCAATTTTTTTGCTTTTTCCCGATTTTAATACCAGATACCAATGGTCGATCCAATCGAGTAGTTCCTTCAATAGGGTATCGACAGGATAAGATTGGCCGGTCAGTAGGCTTAACGATACAGGGTTGGGAGCCTTCGATTGAAAGATCAATTGATTGATATTGAGTCCGATTCCTGCTGTCGAATATTCTATTTTATTTCCAAGAATTGAATTTTCAATAAGAATCCCTGATATTTTTTTTTGCCCGACATAAATGTCGTTGGGCCATTTTATCATTACCTCTGGAATGTATGCCTCAAGCAGACTAAGTACCGAGAGCGATAGAACCTTTGAAATCAGGAACTGGTCGCGTATGGGTAAAAAACACGGTTTTAGTATGATGCTACACAGCAGATTTTGACCATCTTCGCTTTCCCAATGGTTGCCGGGCTGCCCTTTACCGTTACTTTGAAAGTCAGCTTGCACTACAGTCCCTTCCTGCCAATCTTCGGCATACATCCTGGCCGTGGCATAGTTGTTGGTCGAATCAATACTTTGAAGTTTTATGATTTTGTTACCAAAAAAAAGAGACATATTTTGCAGGTTATTAAATGGATAAAATAAACTATTTTTGCAACATTGCATCACAAAGATAAATATGAATGTTCTTGAAAAGGAAAAATCGGAAAATCTTTTAATCGAAGCCATCGTTGAAGGGGTAAGAAGGAAAAAGGGAGAGGAAATCATTAACCTTGATTTATCAGGAATCGGGAATACCGAATGTTCCCATTTCATCTTGTGCCATGGGAATTCAAATACTCAGGTAGAAGCCATTGCCCGCTCGGTTGAGGAAACAGTCGAGGA
>CAZSIK010000332.1:0-4088 GCA_964606515.1 uncultured Prolixibacteraceae bacterium | reverse complement strand
TTCCACAAATTGCTTCCTTTTTTGAAATCAATCTCATTAACGGGGAACTGGCACTAAGTTTATTATATCATTAATGACCTGTGTTTCGCTTAACCCTTCCATTTCCTTTTCGGGAGTAAGTACAATGCGGTGAACCAACACCGGAATCATTACCAATTTCAGGTCTTCGGGTATCACAAAATCGCGCCCCTGTAATACGGCACAAGCTTTCCCCGCCTTTAAAATATTAAGCGAAGCCCGTGGCGAAGCACCCAGGTATAGCGAGGCATGGTTCCGGGTTTTGCAAACCACATCGGCAATGTATTGTAACAGGTTATCTTCAACATGCACCTTGTGCACCAATTGTTGAAATTCGGCAAGTTGACGGGCATCAATTACCGGCTTCACCTGTTCAAGTTCGTTTTCACCCTGGCGCAGGTTGGCATTTTTAAGGATGCTCACTTCGTCGGAAACCGAGGGATAATCGACCACGATTTTAAACAGGAACCGGTCTAACTGAGCCTCCGGAAGGCGATAAGTCCCCTCGTGTTCCAGCGGGTTTTGGGTTGAAAATACAATGAAGGGAGCTTCCATCAGGTGGGTTTTCCCATCAACAGTTACCTGCCGTTCCTCCATGACTTCGAACAGGGCCGATTGCGTTTTGGCAGGGGCCCGGTTAATTTCATCAATCAAAACGATGTTGGAGAAAATGGGACCCGCGTTGAATTCGAACTTCGAGCTGGCCGAGTTGAACACGGTGGTGCCGGTAACGTCGGAAGGCATCAGGTCGGGGGTAAACTGTATCCTCGAAAAATGGGCCGAAATCAGTCGCGAAAGCATTTTCGCGGCCAGGGTTTTGGCTATCCCCGGGACCCCTTCGAGCAACACATGCCCGTCGGCCAGAAGGGCAGTCAGCATGAGCCCAACTAATTTATCTTGCCCCACAATTACTTTAGTCATTTCCGACTTGATTTCTTCCATTTTTTCCTGAAGCAGTTTCAACCCGATCCGGTCGATAAAAATTTCCTGGTTTTCCATAGCCTGTATTAAAGACATTGATTATAAAATTGTTCTATTTTCTTGTTCAACTCAATTAACCCCATATCGGTAACCTGGCTTGCACTTGAATAGTACTGTACCATTTCCATTAATTGCGAAACCTGCTTAACGGGCACGCCTGTTTTCACCGAAATGGAGGCAATCGTAACCTGATCTTTCGAAAGTGTGGTAATATGGTACTTTTCTCTAAGGAATTCTTTAAAGAAAATCAATTTCTTTTTGGCAAGCCCAGCATGGTCTTTTTTGCTGAAATAGAGGCTTCCCACTGTTTTTACCAACTGAAGCGAGCGGTTTTCAGGAGCTTTGATCACTGGAATGATACGCTGCTTTCGCTTCGATTCAACCACAAGGTAAAGCAGTAGGGTTATTAGCAAAAGATAGTATGCGGCCTGGAGCGGAGCTTGCGACAAAATATAGCGCATTGGAGAGGTGTTGACCATCCGGTCGGGGATGTAATACTGGCTCCAGCTTGTTTTTTGCACCGGGAGATGAGACAAAACCCGCGAAACATATTCGGTATTTCCCCTGAGAAGATGATAATTGGTAAATACCAGGGGCTGGGTATGAATATAAACCTTTCCCTTTCCCCGGCTTACCCCGATAAAATTAAGCCTCCCGTTCAGGTTGTATCCCAATTCTTCGGTACAGGTGGTATCGTAGGCCGAAATGCACCAGCGCTGGAACAGTTTTCTTTGGTCGAAGAAGCTGGAATCGCTTACAGGCTGAAGCCTCATGCCAAAATCCGGGTTGGCACTTTCTTTTGTTAGTGAGCTGTCTTTGAGCGAGTATTTTAATTTCACCTTGAAACTGGAGAGAAAAAATGGGTCTATTTGTTCGGCTGAAATGAAAAGTTGGTTACCGGCCTCTACGAAACGGACAAGGGCTTTACAGTCATAAGTATCGGGTTTGAAGTTGGGCGTAATTACGATGAGGTTTTCGGTTTGTGTTTTTGTTGAATCAAGTGAGGCATAAAAAGTTTCGGCGTTGTATCCGATTTCCTGTGCGGGGAAAACCACTTCGAGCAAATCGTTCAGGATGTAACAGCCATAAGGGGTAGTGCTGAAGAGGTTGTACGATTCTTTCCAGTTAACGGGTTTGGGCGAATAGTGCTGTATGGCGATCAGCGCGATAAAGAGCACGACAATTGTGCCGGGTATCCAGAACCTATTCTTTTTCATCGATGTTTTGATAAACCGTTTGAAAACTTTTCTCGGCAAGGGTGTATTGTTCAGTATCCAGCTCCACATCGCCGTACCAAACCTGGTTGAATATCCGGGTAACTGCAATAAAACCCGACTTTAAATCCGGATCCTCCAGTTCATTCCAATAATCGAAGTTGGTTTTGTCTTTCGAATAGCTAATTAATCCTTTTCCTTTAAGCGATACAATCAGTTTGAGATACAGCAGGCGTACTGCGGCCCTGTACTGGTGCTGTTCAACTTGTTCGCTTATCCCCTGATCGTAATTCACATCCACCTCGTATTGAGACCCAAGGCTGAATTCAGGTTGTTCAATTTCCTGAGCTGAATAAAAAACCCGGTAGAGTTTTGTTTTGGTAACAACGAGGTAAAAACAAAACAAGGCAAATCCCCAGAATACGACCTTGATTATGGTGGGCATTGCATTGAAAAAAGATTCGACAGTGCTGTAGCGTGTTTTAAGATAGCGGATAAATCGGCCAAATAAATTGACCTTTTCAGTATGTGTAGCGTAGTCGAATTTCTTTTGCTGTTTATAGGAATCAATGAAACCGGGGCCAGGAAGCCGTTCAGCCTGGGTAACCTGAATTACTGCTGTCGAATCAGATGCAAAAGCGCTTATCCCGGTGTTCACCGGGATAAGGCAGATAAAAGTTAGTAAAATCTTATAATATAGTACTTTAAACATTCTGACCCATTTGTTCAACTTTGTCGACCAGAGAAGGTTTTTCGAGCTTTTCAACAAAGGTAAAATAAAGAAAAGCGCTGATTACAATTGTAATAACGGCAAAAAGATAAGAAAGCAACGAAGCGATTGAATTAATAATATAAAATGATGTTGAAAATTTTAAATTGTCCATAGTGCCACTTTTAATATTGGCAAACAACGACTTAAAACCCATTAGCATGCCCGGTATTGAAACCAGCAAGGAGAGGACATATACAATGATGCCCGAAACAATTAAAACTCCGAAAGCAAACCACCAGTTCGACTTCATGAGTTTGAAACTTCTGCTGAACGCATCGGAAAAACCGATTCCTTCGAAAATCATGATGCACAGAAGGATGCTCAACACTACCCCGAGATAAACCCCCGGGAGAACACAAAAGGCGAAGCCAACGCCAATAACGATGCCCGCAATAAACATGGCAAGAAGGACCTTCCAAAAATTTTTCATCACTTCCCTCCAAACGTCATTGATTGTAAAACCGTCGCGACCTTGTTGGATGTAGAGTTGGATGTAACAATAAACCGTTGCGCCAAGCAAGGTAAACGAAAGCAGCATCAGCAACATCATAATCCCGATATAGCCAGCCAGGGAGCCCATCACCGAAAAAACGGCAAAGGGGTCGTTATCGCCGGCCTGGGTAATGGCCTGGGTCATTTCCTGCGATTTTACCGAATACATGGTCGAGGCGATGGCTGAAAGGATCAGAACAGGAACTACAAAGTACAGCAAAGCGGTTCCTAACTTTTTAAATTCCTGACCAATGAAATTGAACGTGGCGTTGAAAATATCCCCAAAGTCGCGCTCCTGTTTAAAATTGATGGTTTTGTTTGTCATAAATTGAATTTTTAATGAGTTGTTTAGGATATAAAGAAAAATAGTATACAATTGATAACAAGGAAATAAGGATAATGGCAAAACGAACGGAATAGGGAGCCTGGGTATACCGGGTCACGAAGCCCTCAAAGAAAGCAGCTACAATAAAAACGGGCACGAGACCCAAGACCATTTTAGCCCCTTTTTGTGCGCCACGCCTGAACGATTCAATACGGCTATAACTTCCGGGGAAAAGGATGCTGTTGCCAATGAGAATTCCCGCAGCGCCAGCCACAATAATGGCAAA
>CAZSIK010000331.1:0-4111 GCA_964606515.1 uncultured Prolixibacteraceae bacterium | reverse complement strand
CATTTTACAGCATATAAACAACAAAATACGACATTATATTATTCTTATTACTTAAGTCCGTACAAAATGGTTGAGGCCGAAGGCCTTATTTCCTTATGTGTCCTATGTGCCTATTGTGGTTAAAAAAAGAAAAAAGTCATTATAAAATGAAGCTTTACCTTGTCCGTCATACAAAAGTTGATGTAAAACCGGGAACCTGTTACGGTCAGAGCGATGTGCCCCTGATGCCATCATTTCCCGAAGAAGCTGATGCAGTAAAAACAAAACTCGATGGGATTATTTTTACTCATTGTTTCTCCAGTCCGCTTACCCGTTGCCGTCTGCTTGCCAAAGTAATTATCCCCGAAGGGCTAAGCATCAGTTTCGACGACCGTCTTAAAGAACTTGACTTCGGAGCGTGGGAAGGTAAAGTATGGGACCAGTTTCACCAAAGTTTCGATGCAAAAAAATGGTTCGATAATTACATGGAAACCCCCTGCCCTGGCGGAGAATCCTTTTTTCAGCTGATAGACCGGGTACGTTCCTTTCTGAACGACCTTGCCAAACTTCCCAACAACGCAACGGTATTAATTGTATCGCATGGCGGGCCAATCAGGGCCTTTTTAACGCTGATCAACAAAATTGACCCCCTTACTGTTTTCAACTCCAACATCGAGAATGGAGAAGTAATTATTCTGAAAATGGATTAACCAACGATCGACATGGATTGTCTCTCATTTAAAGTTTTATGGTTCGCGACAAACTGAAGGTAAGGGCAAAATCATTCCCCATCTGTGTTCCATTAAAGTACTGATAAACTGAAACATCAAACATGGCAGAAATAAACCATTTTTCATTTAGGACATAATTAATCTGAGGAACAAAAACAAACAAAGTACCACCTGAAGATTCTTTGATACTACCTGCAATGCGATCGCGCATCCGGATTTCATTTCTAAGCTGAAAAATTGCGGTCCAATCACCCTTTATCCAATGAGCCATAAGATGTTTTGAGAAATAAAATGAAGTAAACAGAGAGGTTCCAAGACGATAATCATTTACATTCGGTCTGTTGGCTTCAACCCGATTTGTAATAAAAAAACGATGGCCCTGTTCAGAATTTTCTTTAACAAATAATGAATTAAACACTATGCCAAAAGCCCCAATCGATGGTTGAAGATCAATAGGTAGTTCAATATAATTAACCATTTTGGGTGTTGTCGAAAAAGGAATTTTAACTCCACCTGCCAATAAAAAATAGATACGCCTGTTATGATTTCGATATAAATTGTATTTAAGCGAAACAATACAATTCGACAAACCACTACCCGACAAGGTATAAGGGGGAACAATGTTGTAAACTTGCGACTTATCGAAATAATAACCCCATTCCATTTCCACTGTTGTACGGTTCGTTAATCCATAACCGAACAAAGCAGAGGAATAGTGATACGCTGATTTGCTAATTAAATCATAATCAGAGTGTTTGCTTCCTTCAAACGATCGGGAACCCTGACCATACTTATAAAAGGAGATAACCCGTAATGCTTTTTTCTCCAAAGCCAACACATTTTCAGTACCTCCAACAGGATTGACCGATGAAAGGCATTGCGCCAACACCATCTTTCCAGCAGATAGCTGAAGCAAAAAAAGCATAAAGGTGCATCTACTGAACAAAAACAGTAAGCGTTTTGGATTCTGACTGGTTGTAACCATCTTTTATTTTACAAGTAATTTTTGCCATCCCCGATTGGCATGGAGTTGATGCAAAACTAACCTCTGGACCCGACCCTAAAATGCTGCCTGCATTTGCCGACCAATAATAACTCAGTTGAAATCCTTCAGCAACAGCCATTATTTTTGTCGTTTCTCTCGAGTTAATAGTATCCGCCTCAGCACTAAGAGATTCATAAATTAACTCCTGATGTTCTGTATTTTCATTTCCTGTGTCGTCGTTACATGAAAACAAAATGAACAAAATAAACAAACTGACTACATAGAATTTCATGATCTCTGTTTTTATTTGTTTTTAATACATCGCACCGAAAAACCATACGCTTTTGAGAAAGTATTCCATCGTCCAATTTGTGTTGAATAGTTATCAAGACAACGTCTCCAGGCATAGCGATCGCCGTATTCGGTTGAAGTCCAGACGTATTCCATCGATCCCAAAAGGCTGTAGGACGTTGGGGGTACAATCCGGCCCGACAATAAAGCATTGTACCCTGAACCTCCACCCGATTTTAATTTCGTCCCTACACCATCCCCTCTCCATGCATTAACCAGGTTGGCATCGGAAAAGCTCATTCCCAATGCCATCTCAAGTATTTTGAATTCCTCATCGGAGGGGATATGCCATCCGCAAGGACAAATTCCTTGAGCTTCCTGGGTCGTTGCATGGTTCATAGCAACATACCATGTATATAATCGCCCGTATGTTTTGGCATTCTCTTCATTTTTTTGATACACATAAAATTCAATCGGAGAGCCATCGGGTGCGTGTGTCACCCTAAGATTTTCCTTCATCCAGGTTTGTCCTCCAATTTTCACAGTCGAATACACATTTCCATCAACATCGATCACATTATGGAGTAAAACAATGGTTTTTGTGCAGGATTGTTCTCTTTGGTCGGTAACCGTAATGGTGTATTCTCCTGCTTCAAGGTGATATAAACTGCTTTCTTCACTTCCATTCGACCATAAAAACTGGTATGGGGGAAAACCACCATTGGTTTTCAAGACGATCGAACCATCGGCAGCCCCTGTTTCAGAAGGATGGGTCAGGTCGTATTCAACAGAAATAAGATTTTCTTCTGGTTGAGAGACCGTGAGGGTCTTCGTAACTGAACCTTGATCCGCATCGGTAACAACAAGGGTATAGCTTCCAGCACTTAAGCAATTTAAATCTTTTTCAGTTGATCCGTTAGACCATACAAACTGATAAGGAGGTGTACCCCCCGTAACACTGGCTTTAATTTCACCATCGCTTCGTCCATAAACCGAAACATGCTCCACTTGGGCCAACAAAACAAGTGGATCAGGAACCACGATAGGATCAGGTTGGTTTACTTCAGCTTTCCCTGTTTGAGAAACGTTGAGTTGATCGGTTACCGTGAGCCAATACTCGCCAGCTCCCAAATGATCAATATCCTTAGTGGTTTGACCCCCCGACCACTTGAACGAATATGGAGGAACGCCACCGGTAGCAGTCACTTCGATTGAAGCATCCTGAAGGCCATACGCACTTACATGATTAATCTTAAACGATAAAACAATAGGTCGAGGGTCAGGCTGGTTTATTTGAAAAGTATCTTTGATTTCTGTTCCAATCCCATCGCTTACCAAAACGGAATAGATGCCCTGAAACAGTTGGTCGACATTCTTTGTTATCATCCCATTCGACCAGAGGAAGGTATATGGAGGAACCCCACCGGAAACCCCAAGTTCGATGCTTCCGTCGTTTTTCCCGTATTCACTTACATGTTGAACAGAAGAAGTTAGAACGATCGGGGTAGGATCGGGTTGCAGTATGCTTACTGAATCAACCTTAGCCATCTGGTTCTGATCGCTAACTTCCAAAATATATTTGCCAGCCTTAAGACTGTCCAAATCTTGTGTAGTTGAGCCATTTGACCACATAAAAGAATATGGGGGAGACCCGCCGCTTACAGTAGTTACTATTTTCCCATCGCTCCCATCATAAATACCAACATGACGAACAGTAAAATGAATCGTAATTGGGTCCGGATCAGGTTGAGTAATACGTATGGTATCGGTTTTTTTTGTTTTTTCCATATCGGTAACCACTACATTATAATCTCCTGCCGATAGGCTGTCGATATCCTTTGTGATACTCCCATTCGACCACAAAAAACGATAGGGTTCAACGCCTCCTGATACGGTTAACATTATTGCACCATCATTTCCTCCATACTGAGAAACATTTTTAATTGTAAAACTAAACAGGATTGGTTCAGGAGTGATAACATCTTTCCCGCACGAAAACATCAGAGCGATGATGAAAAAAATAGTGCTATTCCGAACAACATTTTTAATTGATCATACAGTTTTCTCATGGTTCATTTTCACAACAAAATCATCATAAGTTAGAACCTTAGCCCGACAAATCAGG
>CAZSIK010000330.1:0-4164 GCA_964606515.1 uncultured Prolixibacteraceae bacterium | reverse complement strand
GCCCGTGTATTGAAATCATGGGTTGAAGATTTTGTCGATGAAGATACCGGTGAAGTTGTTTCTATTGAAAGGAACGAGGTGGTAATCGATCGTGAAACCATTATCGAAAATGAGCATGTCGACTTAATTGTCGATTCCGGCGCGAAAACCATTCTTCTCCATAAAGAAGAAACCAACGTGCAGGATTTTGCTATTATATATAATACCCTTCAAAAAGACCCGTGTAACTCGGAAAAAGAAGCTGTACTGCACATTTACAGGCAGCTACGTAATGCTGAGCCGCCCGATGAAGCCACCGCCCGTGAAATTATCGAGAACCTCTTTTTCTCTGATAAACGATATGATCTGGGCAATGTTGGGCGTTACCGGATTAACCGCAAATTGAACCTTCAGATTGATATCGATGTCAGAATTCTTACAAAAGAAGACATCATCGAGATTATTAAATATCTGATACAGCTGATCAACTCAAAAACCGATGTCGACGATATCGACCACCTATCGAATCGGAGGGTACGTAATGTGGGTGAGCAAATGTTCAGCCAGTTCGGCGTTGGCCTTGCCCGTATGGCCCGTACCATTAGGGAAAGGATGAATGTGAGGGATAATGAGGTGTTTACTCCTATCGACCTGATCAACTCAAAAACCTTATCTTCGGTTATTAATTCCTTCTTCGGTACCAATGCCCTTTCACAATTCATGGACCAGACCAACCCTCTGGCCGAAATGACCCATAAAAGGCGTATGTCGGCCCTCGGGCCAGGAGGTCTTTCGCGCGAACGTGCCGGTTTTGAGGTGCGCGACGTCCACTTTACCCATTATGGCCGTCTTTGCCCGATTGAAACCCCTGAAGGCCCCAATATCGGTCTGATTTCTTCACTTTGCGTGTATGCCAAAGTGAACGATCTTGGTTTTATTTCAACACCTTATCGCAAAGTAGAACAAGGAAAAGTAAATCTTACCGACGAGGGCGTTATTTATTTAACTGCCGAGGAGGAAGAAGGACAGGTCATTGCACAGGCCAATGCCCCACTCGACGACGATGGCAACTTTATCCGACCTAAGGTGAAATCGAGGTTGGAAGGAGACTATCCTTTGGTCGACAGGGAAGAGGTACAATTGATGGATGTTGGGCCAAACCAGATCGCTTCCATCGCAGCTTCTTTAATCCCGTTCCTCGAACACGATGATGCAAACCGTGCCTTGATGGGCTCGAACATGATGCGTCAGGCAGTACCATTGATTAAACCCGAAGCCCCAATTGTGGGAACAGGTCTTGAAGCACGTGTAGTTGAAGATTCACGGGTGCATATTACAGCTGAAAGAGAAGGAATTGTTGAATTTGTGGATGCAAATCAGATCATTTTAAAATATGATTTGACCGATGACCAAAAATTTGTCAGTTTCAATTCGGAATTCAAATCATACCCACTGCCCAAATACGAAAAAACAAATCAGGGAACGAGTATTACGCTTAGCCCAATTGTAAGGAAAGGCGATCGGGTTGTAAAGGGCCAGATTCTTACCGAAGGGTATGCCACCCAAGGTGGTGAACTCGCGTTGGGAAGAAATCTTAAAGTTGCCTTCATGCCATGGCAAGGGTATAACTATGAAGATGCCATCGTAATATCGGAACGCATTGTTCGGGAGGATATTTTTACTTCTGTTCACATTGATGAGTATTCTCTTGAAGTAAGGGAAACCAAAAGGGGGATGGAGGAATTTACCTCCGACATTCCTAATGTGAGCGAAGAAGCGACCCGAAACCTTGATGAAAATGGCTTGATCCGGATCGGCGCAGTGGTTAAACCCGGCGATATCCTTATAGGAAAGATTACGCCAAAAGGGGAATCCGATCCATCGCCCGAAGAAAAGCTGCTCCGCGCCATCTTCGGTGATAAAGCTGGCGATGTAAAAGATGCTTCGCTGAAAGCTTCTCCTTCACTTAGTGGAGTGGTGGTAGGCAAAAAACTATTTTCTAGGGTGATCAAGGATAAAAAAAGCAAAACCTCCTCTAAGCCAGCACTTGAACAAATCGATGAGGCTTTCGATCGCCAAATTGCGGCCCTTAAGGTCGATCTTGAAGATCGCTTGTTCCAGCTGGTAAATGGAAAAACTTCACAGGGTGTACGCGACTATTATGGTGGTGAAATCATTCCAAAGGGAGTTAAATTCAGCTTGAAACAATTACAGGAAATCGATTATCTTGTCGTAAATCCCAATAAATGGACTACAGACAAAGATAAAAACGATATGGTTCGTGATCTCATCAACAACTTCATAATGAAATATAAAGAACATGAAGCTGTTGCACGGCGCGAACGATATAACGTTACCATCGGTGATGAACTTCCCGCAGGAATCATCCAAATGGCAAAAATTTATATTGCCAAAAAGCGTAAGCTTCAAATTGGGGATAAAATGGCAGGCCGGCACGGGAACAAAGGGATTGTGTCGCGTATTGTGCGCGATGAAGATATGCCCTTCCTCGCCGACGGTACTCCGGTTGATATTGTATTGAATCCATTGGGCGTACCTTCGCGTATGAACCTGGGACAGATTTACGAAACCGTACTTGGATGGGCTGGAAAAGAAATGGGGCTTACTTTCAGTACCCCGATTTTCGATGGTGCCCCTCTTGATTTAATAACCGAGTATACTGGTAAAGCCGGAATCCCAGCTTTGGGAAGGACCATTCTGCATGACGGTGAGACTGGTGAACCATTTGACCAGCCTGCTACCGTCGGGATAATATACATGTTGAAACTCGGCCACATGATCGAGGATAAGATGCACGCCCGCTCAATTGGGCCATACTCGCTTATTACCCAACAACCCTTGGGCGGTAAAGCACAATTCGGAGGTCAACGTTTTGGCGAAATGGAGGTTTGGGCCCTTGAAGCATTCGGGGCTTCCCATATTCTTCAGGAAATCCTTACCGTGAAATCGGATGATGTAATTGGAAGGGCAAAAGCTTACGAGGCCATCGTAAAAGGCGATCCTATGCCACAACCCGGCATACCCGAATCGCTTAACGTTTTGTTGCACGAGTTGCGCGGCCTTGGTTTAAGTGTCAACCTCGACTGATTTGACACCGAGATTATTAAATGTAAGAGTATTAAATCGAAAAAATAGCATATAAATGGCTTTTCGAAGAGACACAAAGGTAAAAAGCAGTTTTAACAAAATCTCCATCAGCCTTGCATCGCCTGAGGATATTCTCGAACGTTCGCATGGTGAGGTTTTAAAACCTGAAACCATTAACTACCGTACTTACAAACCCGAACGCGATGGTTTGTTCTGTGAACGCATTTTTGGCCCGGTTAAGGACTATGAATGCCACTGCGGAAAATACAAGAGGATCAGGTACCGTGGAATCGTTTGTGATCGCTGCGGGGTAGAGGTTACAGAGAAGAAAGTCCGTCGTGAGCGTATGGGACATATCTCGCTTGTGGTTCCGGTAGCTCATATCTGGTATTTTAAGTCCTTGCCCAACAAAATTGGGTATCTTCTGGGCTTACCCACTAAAAAACTGGATTCGATTATTTACTACGAACGCTATGTCGTAGTTAATCCTGGTATTAAACGTGCGGAAGGTGTAAAATATCTTGATTTTTTGACCGAGGAAGAATATCTCGACATTGTTGAAACTTTGCCCAAAGAGAATTCTGTATTAGATGATGAGCATCCTGATAAATTTGTGGCAGAAATGGGTGCCGAAGCTTTGTATAAACTATTACAACGCATCGACCTCGATGAGCTTTCGTACGATTTGCGTCACAAAGCAAACACTGAAACTTCTCAACAACGTAAAAATGAAGCGCTGAAAAGGCTTCAGGTGGTTGAAGCTTTCAGGGCCAGTGAAACGCTGAACCGTCCCGAATGGATGATCGTGAAAGTAGTACCGGTTATTCCACCTGATCTGCGCCCGTTAGTGCCACTCGATGGAGGCCGTTTCGCAACTTCTGACCTGAACGACTTATATCGTAGGGTGATTATCCGAAACAACCGCTTGAAACGTTTGATCGAAATTAAGGCACCAGATGTAATTCTGCGTAACGAAAAGCGAATGTTGCAGGAAGCTGTCGATTCCTTATTCGACAACTCAAGAAAATCGAATGCAGTAAAAACTGAAAATAACCGCGCCCTTAAATCGCTTAGCGA
>CAZSIK010000329.1:0-4245 GCA_964606515.1 uncultured Prolixibacteraceae bacterium | reverse complement strand
ACAGTGGCTCGCACGAAATTTTCCTCAGTTACGATTTCGCCTTCAGGGGCAGGAGGATTTTGTCGCCACGTTATTTCTAGACCAAAACTTTTGTATAACATAATTTTAGCATGAAAAAATTCTTCATTTCTCTTTTCTTTTTGGGATGGACCGCCCTTCTGCTCGCGCAAAACATAATGATCGAAAGGGCCAATAAGCTTTACCAGATTTATGCCTTTTCGGAAGCTGCCGAATTGTATGAAAAAGGACTTGTGAAAAATCCCAAAAACCTTTACCTGATTCAGCAATTGGCCTATTGTTACGAAAAAATGGAACGCTATCCTGTTGCCATCGATTTTTATCTGAAATTGATAGAAGGTGGCCGTGCAAAAAAGGAAGACTATTACAATTACGCGGTTTTATTAATGAAAGATGGCCAGTTCGACCAGGCCAGTGTTTGGTTCAACAAATACCTCGAGATGGTGCCCAACGACAAGCGCCCGACATCGATGTTACAGCGCATCAGCGATATTTCGAGACTCAGTTTGCTCGAACTGGTTGACACCGTAAAGTTGGCCCCGTTCAACACCCGTTTCAGCGATATGGCACCAATGTTTTTTCACGATAGCATTGTTTTTGTTTCGGCACGCGACTCGCTTTCAGGTTCAAACTACGGCTGGAACAACCAGCCTTTTCTCGATATCTACCAGTTTGGTCGGATGAAAGACGGGACTACCGGAATTGTTAAAGTTCCAGGGGCCAATTCGAAGTACCACGAAGGGCCTGTGGCTTTTACCAACCAGTTTGAAACCCTTTGGCTAACCCGAAACGATCAAAGCTTCTCGAACCGGCAAAGCAGACAGGAACAAGCTAATAACCTAAAAATATATCTATTGGATTGGAACGGGAAAAAATGGGCCAACGAGAAAGAATTTCAATACAATAACAAAGAATACTCGGTAGGGCACCCGGCCTTTAGTCCCGATGGGAAAACCCTGTATTTTGCCTCGAACAAACCAGGAGGGTATGGCGAAACCGACCTGTACCGGAGCCACCTCGTGGAAACCCAAAGTGAAAAAGGCAAAAACCTTGTACAATGGACGGAACCCGAATTGCTTAACGAACTATTCAATACGCCGGGAAAAGAAATGTTTCCTTACATTAGCTCACAAGGGATTATCTTTTTTGCTTCCGATGGTTTAGGAGGTTTTGGTGGCCTCGACATTTTTGCCGCTTTCCCGGTAGGCAATACTTTCAACGTGATTAACCTGGGACCACCCATCAATACTTCGTACGATGACTTTGGGCTGATTATCGACCCACAGTTTTTGAATGGTTATTTTACCTCGAACCGACCAACAGGAAAAGGAAGCGATGATATATACACTTTCAACGTAAGAAAGCTTAAATACACGGTCGAGGTAAACGACATCCAACAAAACAAAGCACTTGCCCACTGCCCGCTTAAAGTGTATGTCGACAATAAAGTTGAAAATATTGGTTTAACCAATGAAGAAGGAAAAATAAGCTTCGAAGTCGATTTCAACAAAACAATTTATTACGAGGTAACCCATCCCAAATATCTTGTCAGCAAAGACTCACTTGTCCCTTACGAAATATTCAAAATACACGAGCGTACCAAAAAGATGTACCTCTCGGCTACTCCGCTTTTACAGGTTTTAGTGGTCGACGCACTTAAAGGCGACCCCCTTCATGGAGCGACCCTTACCGTCAACGACGGCAGTCAAGCCGCAACAACCCAAACCACCGATTCGAACGGGAAAGCCATTCATTTGCTTAAGGTGCCCGGCGAAATGACCCTTACCGTGCACAAAGAAGGATTTCTTGACAGCAAAGAGCAGATTCAAATTCCTACTCTCGACCAAGGCCATTTTAGCCATACCTTCCGCCTCGAAAGTAAGAAGAAGGCCCCGGCTCCTTGATTTTTTTTCCTCTGTTTTATATTTTTTTCCTCTGTTTTTTTGAAGCCCCTACCCATTGGCTGGGGCTTCTGTTTTGATCAAACTTCACTATTTATTCCACGAATAGTTGACAAATAAGCCCTAAAACAAGAAGGCTCGAAAAAAAAATCACTCTTTTCGTCAACAAAAAACACACTTTCGTCAACAAAAAACAGCCGTTCATCAAAATTATCTTTTGAATATACATAATGATTAAACAAACTCGAAAAACCTTATTTACCTTTGCCCACGTTGTAATAAAACCCTTTTTTATTAGATATTTTTTAAATTAATTATTTCCTTGGAACACGTTAACCTGATGGATCACATTTTTTATGAATTTGTTTTTTGATAAAAGGAAAAAATTGGAATTAGAAACAGAAGAGAGGATTTTTAGAAAGTGAGGGGGTAATAATTAATTTAATTACTAACTGAACCTTTCGTGTGCCGCAGGGCACAAATTTAATCGGCTTTATGCATGAAGATATGGGGCAATACCAGTGTGTTGTCATTGTGATTTTTTGCCCATGTTCCAGCCGATTTACTAATCCTTTTTCGTTTGCATTCCTTTTCGAAATGGAGAAATTTCGCTTTTGTAGGACTGTGGTAATACGAAATGGAGAAAGCAACACGAATAAACATTGAGATGGCCATAAAAGCATCGGGACTTAAAACAGTCCTCATGGTTTTATTGCTTTTGTTGCTTTCAGGCCAAAGGGTACAAAGCGCTTGCCCGATTGGCGCAAGTAATTGCCGCACTTATGAACAAACCTTAGCTCAGTTTGCCGGGAACATTGTTACCGTAGGCACCAATATTACTGAAAATTACAACTATACCTTTACCACAGGAAAAATGCTTCTGATCCCCAACGGAAAAACCTACACCGGGAGTATCGATGGGCAAAACCTGAATAATGTTGTGCTTTGCATTGCTGAGGGAGGGAACCTTGGATCCGGGGTTAATTTCAACAATTTTGCCGGTACCATTCGTAATTACAATACCACCACTACACAAACCTTTTGGAATTTTAAATATCACCTCGAAAATTATGGGGGCACCATTGACATCATTTCAGGTGAAGGCCGAAATATACTGAACTGTAGTGGAACCATCAACTGGAAAGCGAGCCTTAATCTCAATGGCTATTCGATATACAATAATGGCACCTTCATTCTCGATTTTGAATTACAAGGAGGAAGTGGATGTATTGCCAATTATGGAGAACTTCATATTGGAGATAAAAATTCATCAATTAACGATAATGCCTATTCAGCCACCATACAATTTGAAAATTATGGTTTGACCCATATTAATGGAAAAATGCAGGGATCGGGAAGTGTATTGAACGAAGCCTGGATGACCGTGGGTACATACGTTGGGAACAACAACATTACCAACAATGGAAAAATTGAAGTGGTGGGCACTTCACTCCATTTTAACGGGGGCACTGTTGTAAATAACTGCGCCCTATTTTCGAATGCAAACGGAGCCAATTTCCAAAACAATACAAACGTCACCAATAATGGCTTGATTTATCTTCCGGTAGGCAATTTTGAAAGTAAGGCGGGGTACACCTTTGCCAATGGCATTACCGGTGTGGTCAGGACCCGCGACCTTACCAACGAGGGAACCATTTCAGGCGGTGGTTATATTTATGTAAGTAATTTTTCGCACAATAAAAATAAAGGTGTTTTTGGAACAGGAAGCGATACCATTCATTTTTACGATGCCAATCCGGGAGGGGATTCTTGCTCTTTTAACAAAGTGGATGGTGGAAGCACAATAGGCAAAGTATCATTTTACCCCTTCCCCGAACCCCTTTATTCTCCCGACCTTTCGAACTATGCCTGCGGGGAATACATCCTCTCGGTAAGCATCGATCCCGGGAATGTTGCTGCCAGTCAGGTGTTATGCACCGGAATAAATCCCCAGGCTTTTACCAGTACCGAAGCTGCCTCGTGCAGCGAAGCAGGGGCAACAATTACCTACCAATGGCAAAGCAGTACCGACAACCTTTTTTACAACAATATATCCGGAGCAGTAAACTCCACCTATAGTGTAGGTTCCCGCCCCGGATCCCTTACTTATTACAGGCGTAAAGCCTCGGCCAAATTCAGTGGGGCCGATTCGGTAAAGAATACTACCGGCTTCAGCGATGTGCTCACCCTTACCCCTGTTAACCGACAACCAGCCTCAATTACAGCAAATCCAACAGGGGCAACTGAATGCCCCGATGCCAGCGCCGAATTTACAGCCAGCGCCACGAACTACGATTCACGCCAATGGCAGGTGAGCACCGATGAT
>CAZSIK010000328.1:0-4255 GCA_964606515.1 uncultured Prolixibacteraceae bacterium | reverse complement strand
CAAATTCATTAATCATTTTGTTCAAACAATTGACAAATAAAATGATTTTTTGTCTGAAAATAACAGAAAAACATCACAATTTTCTATTTTTTTGCTAAACTTATTGCCATAATCCCAATAATCACATCATTCGCGCTTGCTGAAAGAGTCAGGGAATTCAGTTCTTTCGACTCATCGAGGGGAAGGTCCAGTACAGATGCTGCACCCCCTTCCACCCATTGTTCAGTACCAATGCCTTTCCCAACCAAATAAGCTTCACCCGTTTTAAGCCCGAGCCTTATCGGCGAGGTATGGCCAGATGCAAAAGCATAATCGTCGATGTGCATATCTTGTTCAATACTCCACCAGTTATCGGGGTTGACCAAGGGAAGTACCGTCTGACTGCCATCGGAATAATGTACCGTTATTCGTCCGTTTTCAATTCTCGACTGCATGTGATTGGTTGACCCGGCCATCAGTAAAAATAGGTGTGAAGATTTTCCTTTTAAAGGGAGGGTCAACTCATTTGGATAGTTGTCCCACTGGGAAACAAAAGCAATATTTTTTCCTTCGGATGGAATAGAAAAACCAAGTCCGTTTGCCAATTCAATCCATCCCTTTTTACTTGCTTTTTTGCGTAAACCACTGTCGTCGATCAAAGGATGGTCGTTGAAGTGGCACCAGTTACCATAACCATGCTTGGGTAATTGAAGGGTGATTTGCTTTGGCCTGGGTGAAAGATATTCGTTCTTGTATATTGAATTGACACTGTCGTTGAATTGAGCACTGATATCGATGCGTTTCAACGAAGAGGATTTGAGGTTCCAGTTAATGCATGTTCCTGAAGCTGAATAATTTCCCACAACAATTTCAACCAGGTTTGAGCCAGTGCTTGCTAAAGACGAAGGCAGTTCAAATTTTTCCATCTGGCCTTTGCCAGGAATCCTGACTTCCCTTTTATGAACACGACCATTTGCCCTGATTGTCATCTCTTTATACAAGGTTGTTGCCGTATTGTTTCTCACAAAAAATTCAATCTTACTTCCCGAAGGATTAACAACAGGATGCAGTTCAAGGGATGGTTTCACAGCCAGGTGTTTTGGGATCCACCATTCGAAATGCCCTTGTTTCACCTTAACGAAGAAGGTAAAATTCCCATTCACCTCGTTGAGAGTTCCCTTGAACTGGGTTGAATCGAACGAAACTGACTTGAATATTTTTTGCAGATCCATCACCTCAAGGATTCTTTGATCCTGGAAATTAAAATCGATTTCGGGTTCGGTTAACAGAATTCCTTTATCGGAATTTTCGCCAAAACCCTTGCCTGCCCAGGATATTTCAATTTTCTGTACCGATTCTGTTGAAGAGGAAAGGATTTCGGCAACAGGATATCCCACCTTACTTACCGATGAAAATTCGGCAGTCCTTCCGTTGATTTTCACAAAACGAATGCTGTCGCTGAACGCCCGGGCCAGAAGCTTGATTTTCATATTCCTAGGGAAATTCTGTTTGATAAAATAAGTTTCGGTGCTGTCGATTCGTTGGAATTGGTAATCGATATACGACGTTTTTATTGAAGCTTTTTCCCACGATGCCGGAATGCCGGGACGGATCATGAGCTCCCCTTCCAGCGCATTGGGCACAATGCCAAAAAGTCCCTCGATCATGGTCCTTGCCCCGATGCCCACCGCATCCGAGAAATCGCTGTACACTTCACCCCGGGCAGCATCGTAATAAGAAACCTGCCCCACATTGCCCGGCACCGAACCCATGTACATAAAATCGAGAATGTTGGCTTTCCAAAGCTGATAAGCTTCTTCGGGACGGTTTGCCTGCCAATATGCCAATGCAGTATGAGCCACTTCGGCAAATGCCACATTGTTGATAGACCAGGAATACGGTTGCCAGTTCGAAGTCGAGAGGGTATGCAAGCCCTGTGGAACGTTTTTGCCTTTAAGCGGGAAGTGAGGTATTTCATTATCGATATAGCGGGTCATTGTATAAGCCTGAAAATCATCACTCACCTCACTGTCGATGGTATGGTATATGCTCCAGAGCGCTGGGCTGTCGTGCAACAATTGATTTCCCATGCGGTCTTTATATTCAGCAAAAATGCCTTTTTCAGGGATCCATAAGGTTTCGTTCATGGCCTGTTTTATCCTTTTTGCCTCCTTTAAATAAGAAGAAGGATCTTGTCCGAGCTTTTCTGCAAGTTTAGCTGCCATCAGGTTAGCCCTGTAGTTATAAGCCGAGGCATGGGTTGTATTCCCTCCGGAATATTGCAGGGCATCGCTGGCCCAAATGCAACAATAGCCATTGTAAAGCGCTTCGTTATAAGGGTCGAAACATCTTTTCTCCCAGGCAAGGTGTTTCTCGATTACAGGCCACGATTGTCGTGCAAATTGTAAATCGTCAGTCCATAAAAAGTGTTGGAGCAGCGCATCGATGTAAACAAGGTTCATATCGTAATGCAACATGCGAAATTTTCCATCAGGGTCGGGCGAAATATAGCCTTCGGAATAAAGCATCGAGGTGGTGTCTTTGGCTTCACGGGCCAGGTTCTCCTTATTACCTGGAATTACCCGGTTTCCTTTCAAATGGGTAACCTGGCTCTTGTTATAGGCAGAAAAATGAGTCCGTGCCCGATCGTGCCATCCCATCAGGTCGCCGGTATAGCCAACTCGCCAACCATTTAAACGGGTACGCCAGCCAATGGCACCATGCAACCAAGTGGGCTCCTGCCAGCATGCATCGGCTGCAATGGCCCAGGCGCCACCGATCGGGTTCATGAACTCGTCGGGGGAGTCGATAGAAACAAGTCCTGCAATTTTTGCACGGCTTTTCTCGGTCTCCTGAAACTGATAAGATATTGAAGAATGAGGATCGCCGGATTGGTTTTCGTTCAAAATAGTAAACGACACATAATTTGTTTTTTCTTCCTTTAAGGAATACAAAGCGGCCAAAACCGGGGATTCGCCAGCTTCCGAGGCCCACAACCTGGATGGGTTATCACGTTGATCTACATTAGCAAGTTTTAACGAAACCGAAACCGGGAAGGTCCCCTCTACCCTTTTATCTCGCCCCCTTGAAGTGTAAGATAACATGAATTTATTTCCTTCGATCGTGTAGTGGTTTTTTTTACATTCCTCATCTTTAAAGGTAAAGGCTTCAGCCGGTTCGGTGTTCAAGTCGCCATTTCTGAAAAAGCGGTGGCCCGAAGCACTTCCGAATAAGAAAAGCAATTGGCCTTCAACGCTACCGATTGAAGTGATTTCAATCAACATTTTTTCCGATTGGTAGGAGGCCAAAACCGAAATTACCAGGGTACCACTTCCCAACAAGGGGTCGGAAATGGAATAGGTCAGACGGCCTGGTGTATAACGGGTTATGATCTGGTTGGCTTTTTCAATCCACTTGCTGTTTTCACCATTTTTGATTCCAAGGTGCAGCAAACCATCCTTGCCACTTCCGAAGAGCATAAAGGAAGGCACATCGCCCCCTACCACCCTGAAGGCTGTGTTGCCCCCATACAAAGAACGGTTAAACGATTTCCCTCCATTCTCGCAAACAAACGATTCCCCTTCAGGGCGGTATCGGAGCGACCGGTCCATTTTGTTTTCAAGTAAGCCCTTGTTGCCCGAACGAATCGGGAACTCGGCATGACTGTTTTTACAACTTGTCGATGAAAAAAAGTTGGCTGCCATGAACAGCACCAGAAGGCGAATACAATATTTCATACTGGTAATCAGTTTTTTTGATATTTTAAAATTGAGCGGTAAGATAAGAAAAAGTACTGAAAATTTGCTTAGCTGCCAGCCACTACCGCTTTCCCGATCAAGGTAGTTTGTGTGCAACGCTCTATTTTTACCTTCACAAAATCGCCCTTCTGATAGTTTTCGGCTGGAAAAACCACCACCTTGTTCTGCAAGGTCCTGCCCATCAGCTCCTGGTCCGACTTTTTAGAATAGCTTTCAACCAATACTTCGAAGGTTTTTCCAATATCACGTCGGTTGCTTTCGAGCGAAAGCCGGTTTTGCAGTTCAATCATCCGTGAAAGCCGCTCCGATTTTACCTCTTCGGGAACATCGTCGGCAAGGTGCTTGGCGGCATACGTACCCGGACGTTCTGAATATTTAAACATGAAAGAGGTATCGAAGCCTGCCCATTCCATCAGCGAAAGGGTCTCCAAAAAGTCCTCCTCGGTTTCGGAGCTGAAACCACAAAAAACATCAGTGCTGAGTCCACAGCCTGGCAATTGGGTGCGAATAGCCTCTAC
>CAZSIK010000327.1:0-4269 GCA_964606515.1 uncultured Prolixibacteraceae bacterium | reverse complement strand
TTGACATCAACAACATTTCATTGGCAACAGTCAGCTTCGGCTTTTTCTGTTTCAAAATCAGATATAGAACGAGTCTGCAAATACATTTTTTCACAGCCAGAACACCATAAGAAAGTAAGTTTTTTGGAAGAGTACGAGAAATTTATCAAGTACTATCAGGATACCATAAAAAATAAGGTGAATAAGGTTAATCCTAATGTATTGCAAATATGCTACTAAGGTATCGGAATAAAATAAGGTATTCACCATGCACTGTTGAAGAAGTAAAAATCAATAAAAATCCTTTCATCGCATATCGAACTAATGAAAGACATTTTATTCAGAAAGTTTTTATTTAAAACACCGCAAAAAAGGGACAAGTCAGGAAATCATAAAAAGAAAATTGGCAAGAAAAAAGCCCCGGGATTTTCCCGGGGCTTTAGTCAGTTCAAATTTAATTGTTGAATTATTCTTTAACAAACTTGGCAGTCGAAACTTTCCCTTTGGTTTCGACTCTCAGCATATAAATTCCTTTATTGAACCCGCTCAGGTCGAGACGGATATTTCTGCTATTGGCAACTTGTCCAATTATTTGTTGACCAGCTGCATTGATCACTTTTACCAGCGAACCCCTTTCGAGACCGTCGATCGCGAGATAGCTTCCGGCTGGGTTCGGGTACATTTTGATGCCGGCCAGGCTCAGTTCGCCCACATTCACCCCTACGGTAATGGTGAGGGTATAGGTTTGTTTCGAACCATCTTCGGCGGTAACTTCAATTGTTGCAGTAGTTCCTTCTTTATCAAATGTTTTCGTGCCAATGCCAGCAATTACAGCATTCAGATCGGTAGCTTTGGCGGTCACATCAACCGTGGTGGTTCCAGTAGGCAAGTTCACTGAATAGGCAGATACATCGGCGCTGAATGCTGGAGTAAGCGTACCTGCACTCAGTTTCAATTCCGAAAGGGTCGCCACATTCGACAAAGCGGGGTCGTCGCCCGGGGCATCGAGCAGTTGGGCTGGTACTTCCAAACCAGCCAGACTATATACCGCGTTACGCCATAAAGTTAAACCGGCATCGGTAAGGTTGGTGCCCCCATTTTTGCAGATCGCGCCAAAATTCATTCCCACGGTAATCATCCTGGCAGCAAGGGTTTCACCACCCACGGTTGCACCGGCGGGGATGTCGTTAAAGCTGACCGTAGGAGTTGCGGTGATGTTGGCCGGGATACCCAGAAGGGTGCTTTTTGCTGAAATCTCCACGCTGTTGGCATAGTTCAATGCTTTCTTCTTGGTATCGCCCCCATTGTCGTCGGCACCGCTACGGAACAATTTCACCTTATTGTTGGTAAAGGTAAAGCCCTTGAACAGATCGTTTGTTTGGAACGCTTCCTCTACCGAAAGATAGAAAGTTCCCTCTGTTTCAGCACCGCCAGCGCTTCCTCCATTGGGGATTGCCCTGTCTTTCTTGAAAGCATAAGCTTTATTGTAGATAAACGGCTTGTTGATCTTGGCAAGTCCGAGCGCTCCGGCAGGGGTAAGGATTTTATCGCCGCCGCCCATCGATTCCTGGATGATGATGACATCATAAGGGCTAAGGTCGACTACCGCCGTGGCCGAAACATCGGTAAGGGTATCGAGTGTAACATTAAAGTTGCTATCGGCACTCAACATCTGGTAAACCGGGTCGGTTGCGACTTGTGCTGAACCTTCGCCCGTCATCACCTTTGCCCTGGTAAAGTAGGCCACATGTATTTTTGCAACTGGTAGTTCATAAATCTCATAGTTGTCGATATAGGCCACGGTACAGTTCGAACCATAGTCGCATGTATTGAAGCTTACGAAGTTGGTTGCTGCCTTGGCACCGGTGGTAAAGGTAGTGTCGAGCAGAGCCCATTCGCCTTTCGAATCGAAGGCAAAACCGAAATCAGGGTCGGTCGATTTGGCAAGGAAGCCTATGCTGCCCCCGATGGTCTTCACCCAGGCCCTTACCCGGTAGGCGGTATTGGGTTTCCAGGGCACGCCGGCCACATCGAGTGCGGCGGTACATCCTGTGCCTGCTGCATCGACCAGCTTGGCCGAGCTGATACCGCAGTACGAATCTTCATAAGCGGTCGACTTGGAGCCCCAGCCACCGAACTTGGTCACATCGGTACATTGCGGGTCAGGGATGATGTTGGTCAGGTCGGCAAACAATGGCTCATAGCAGTTCTCGTTCACCGTCCGGAACAGGATGGTATAATCCATGGTTACGGTACCGTCGAGCGAGGTAACCTTTACGATGGCTGAATCGAGCGCGCTGTCGATTGTTAAGGCGCCGGTACCGATTACCTGGCAGCCTGCAATCTTAGGCGTGGCAGTAATGTTTACCGAAGTAGTGCCTGCCGGCAGTGCCACGGCATAAAGCGTGTTGGCCATATTGAATTCAGGGTACATGGTGCCTTTGTCGACCGTAAGCGTGGCCAGACGGGCATCGGTACCCCCGATAAAGCTCAGCGAGCGGGCAGCGATGGTTTCGGCATCCAATTCTCCGTTATAGATGTTGAACTCGGCCAGCGATACATTGTAGTTGGGGTCTTTCCAGTCGTCGGGACCTTTGAAGATATTGGCCACCTGGTTATCCAAAGTAGTGATGTAGTTGACACTATTCGTGGGAGTTTCCTTCACCAGTTCCCCGTCTATGTAATATTTCAGTGCTTCGGGGGCAAGAATGGCCACGATGTGGTGCAGCTTGCCGTCGTCGAATTCCTGTCCGTAGAGGGCTGTTTTGGTCGAGTCGCCATTGTTGGTCTCGATCCTTGATTCAGTAATCCCTTTGCGTACAGGCTGCATCCAGAAGCACTTGTTGCCGCCGATATTGTTGCCAAAATAGGCCAGCATGGCATATACATTACCGTTGGCGTTAGCCGTTGTTTTCAGGTAAGCTTCAAGGGTTATGGCCTTGTAGGTATTAAGAGCCAGGGCAGCTGCATCGAGCGAAATGTAGCCGTCGGTATGCGCTTTGGCTCCCGAAACAGTGCACATCCCGTCGGCGATGGAAATCATGGTGCCGTTCAATGTGCCGTCAAGATTACCGATAACGTCCTTGGCCGTGCCATCCTCGAAAGTGTAGGAGTGGGTTAGAACGGTTCCGTCGGCAGTTCCAACATAGCATTGTTCTGCTCCTACAAAGGTCTCATTGGTCCCTGCGGTGTACAGCATTGAGCTCTTGTTGATGGTAAGATCATCGACACTTTCGAAAACTGAGGTAATGCCCAGAGATGCCAGGGTCAGGTCATTGCGGTTTATAGTAGTTGGGGCTCCGGCTGATACAATCAGGTTCTGGTTTTCGCCCGGTTTAGCACAAACCGTATCGGGTTCGAACAGGTTGTTGTTCACGTTCACTACAAGCGTTTTGCCCTCTGCAGGGGTGAACAAAGCCAACTGGCAAACAGGACCCTTATTCCCCCAACGCTCATAAATAAGGTTGTTGTTGATGTTGATCAGAGCACTATTCCCTCCAAAGGTACCAGTGTATTCAAGAAAATTCCTGGGATTATTGTGTGTGCCCCCCAACTTGTAGAAAGTGTTGTTCTCGATGGTAACCGAGAATTCCGGATTGGGATTGGTGGTGCCATTCCTTTGCATGTTGAACATTTGGTTGCCATGGAAATTCTTAACAATATTGTTACGGAATACAAAATTATCGCATTCGTAGGTATTGTTGTTGCTCAACTGGATAAGGGTATTCCCTTGGACTCCCTCCAGCCTGTTCCAACCCATGTTATCGATGGTGTTCTTCTCGAATACCAACAATTTACAAACCGCTTTAGCCGGGTTATTGGCACGGAAAATTCGTTGGTAATCAAAGTTTTTGAAGGTACAGTTGGTAACCAGGAATTTCTCCATGATCGAGTCGTTGGCAGCCAGGGTAAAGGGTTGATAATTTTCATCCTTAAATCCGGTAAGCAACGAGTCGCCACCATCCCAGCTCAAACCGTCGAAAGTAATCGTTTTTACTTTCATCCCGTTCAACGAGTTGAAGGAACCCCACATTTTCGGCGAGTTGCCTTCGGCAGCCTTGATGGTAAGGTTACCACCCGCTTGAGGAAATGCATACCGGTCTTTCCCTAATTGATAAATACCGGTACTATCGGTACAGTTCTGCAATTCGATAACGATGTTGTCGCCTGGTTGGTAGTTGCCGGCAAGGGCCGCTTTTAAAGCAGCTACAGTATTAACCGTAACAGACGAAGGATCGTATACAGGTTCTTCAACCGTAATTATTACTGTATAAGTTTTTTGGGTTGTGC
>CAZSIK010000326.1:0-4280 GCA_964606515.1 uncultured Prolixibacteraceae bacterium | reverse complement strand
TCGTTATTGTACCCCGGCCACGGTTTAAGGAGCCCTTATCTACCGTGGTTTTATCGGCCAAGGGAAACTTATTGGGAGCCCGTATCGCCAACGACGGTCAGTGGCGCTTTCCCCCTTCGCGAGCCTTACCTGAAAAGTTTACTACAGCCTTACTCTGTTACGAAGACCGATGGTTTTGGTACCATCCGGGTTTCAACCCGGTTTCGATGTTTAGGGCAGTAGGGTTGAACCTGAAACACCGGAAAATTGTGAGTGGTGGCAGTACCCTTACCATGCAGGTGGCCCGGATTTCGAGGAACAATCCACCCCGAAACCTTTGGAGCAAGCTGCTTGAAACCCTGATGGCCATGAAGTTGGAAGTGCTAAAATCGAAAAAGAAGATCCTGTTGATGTATGCATCATCGGCCCCTTTCGGAGGAAATGTGGTTGGGGTAGAAGCAGCTTCGTGGCGGTATTTTGGACGCTCTCCCGTCGAGTTAAGTTGGGGCGAGGCCGCTACTTTGGCCGTTTTGCCAAACAGCCCGGCACTGATCCACCCAGGAAGAAACCAGGAGTTGTTGAAGCAAAAACGCGACAAACTCCTCTACAAACTTTTTCAAAAAAAAAGCATCGATTCTCTTACCTATGAGCTTGCCATACTGGAACCAATACCTACACAGGCCGAAGCCTTGCCCTCGCTTGCCCCACACCTTACCGATAGGTTTTGGCTCGAACGAAGAGGGCAGCAAGTCAGCACCACGCTCAATTATTCCCTTCAGGAAAAAGTAAACCAAGCGCTTAGCTATCACCATTCTGTACTGGTCCAAAACGGGATCAGAAACCTGGCCGCCCTTGTAGTCGATGTCGAAACCGGGGAGGTAAAGGCATGGGCAGGCAATGCACCAGGTTCGGGCGAACAGCATGGACAACAGGTCGATATCGTAACCGCACCCCGCAGCAGCGGAAGCATCCTGAAACCCTTCCTTTATGCAGCCATGTTGCATCACGGAGAAATTTTGCCCAATACCCTTATTCCCGACAAGCCAGTGAACTTCTCGGGTTATGCCCCCAAGAATTACGATTTAAACTTTTCAGGGGCAGTGCCTGCATCGGCAGCCTTAAGCCGTTCGCTCAATATTCCTGCTGTAGAAATGCTTTCCCAGTTTGGTGAGGCCCGCTTCCTCGACTTTTTAAAAGGGATCGGATTCAGCACCTTCAATAAATCAGCCGAACATTATGGTTTATCTTTAATTCTAGGTGGGGGTGAAACTACCTTGTTTGAACTTGCCGGGGTATATGCCTCTTTCGCCCGTGTCTTGAAGCATTTTACAAGACATGAAGGGTATAATCAAGACGACTTTTTTATGCCGGTACTTACTTCTTCAGGCGCTGAGCTTTCGAAATGGACTGATCAGCCTGTGGTGACCGCTTCATCCATCTGGTTTACATTCAAAGCCATGCAGGAAGTAAACCGTCCGGAGGGCCGTGGGGGCTGGCAATATTTTTCTTCTTCAGACAATGTGGCCTGGAAAACCGGGACCAGTTTCGGCTATCGCGATGCCTGGGCTGTTGCCCTTACCACAAAAAATGTGATAGCGGTATGGGCTGGCAATGCCAATGGGGAAGGGCGACCCGGCTTAACCGGCACAATGGCTGCAGCCCCTCTTATGTTCGACATCCTCGATCTTCTTCCCCGCGAAGAATGGTTTGCAGAACCTGTTAGCGACATCACCACCGCTGATGTTTGCCCTCAAAGCGGGTATAAAGCATCTCGGTTGTGTAAACATCCAAGTACTGAAAAAATCCAGTTGGCCGGACTTCAAACCGGGGTCTGCCCTTACCATCAAATAGTGCATCTTTCCTCTGACCGGAACTGGCAGGTGAATGCCTCATGCTACCCACTTGGGAACATGATTACCGATACCCTTTTCCTTCTTCCTCCGGCTATGGAATGGTATTATCGTAAACAACATCCTTCATACAAGTTGCTGCCTCCCCCCTATCCCGGATGCGCATCGGCCGAAATGCACTCTCCCATGGAATTGCTCTATCCGGGAAATCTTCAGAAAATATTTGTTCCCCGCGAGCTCGACGGATCGATGGGAAAAGTAGTTTTTGAAGCGGTGCATCGTTATCCGAACAAAAAAATATACTGGTATATCGATGATAATTTCATCTCCGAAACAGAGCATTTTCACCAAGTTGCCCTTTCTCCTGATTATGGCAATCATCTACTTACCCTTGTAGATAATGAAGGGAACCAACTTCAAAAAAAGTTTTTTGTCACCTCAGGTCAATAAAACATGCAATTGTTAATCCTAATTGAATTGTTATTTTTGTATCATTCAAATACACACAGAGATGAAACATACGGTAAATTCCCTTTTAATTGTGTTGGTCATAGTTGCTTTTTCAGCATGCAATACCGGGAGAAATGCCTATAAAAAAGGCAATTATTACGATGCCACCGTGCAAGCGGTACAACATCTCAGGCTAAAGCCAAACTCGTCCAAAGCCATCGAAACCTTAAAAAAGAGTTATCCCATGGTGTTGGAGTACAACCAACAACGCATCGACCAGGTAGCATTGTCGAATACCCCGGGAAAATACCTTACGATGGTTGAAATGTATACTCAGCTTAACCACTTGGCCGATGAAATTACCCGATGCCCGGCCGCCCTCGATATCGTTAAACCGGTGGTTTATTTTCATGAACAATTAGGAAAAGCCAAAGAATTGGCTGCCAAAGAACAATACGATGAAGGAAACAGGTTGATGCAAACCGGGTTGCTCGAAGATGCCCGCCTGGCTTATGCTTGTTTCGAAAGGGTAAAACAATGTAAACCCACTTATCCGCAAATTGATGAAATAATTCTGGAGGCTGAAGATTCGGGTACCTTAAAAGTGGTTGTGGAGCAAGTACCTGTGGTGAGCCTGAATTATCAGGTCAGTGCAAAAGTTTTTTACGATAGGATGTTTTACTACCTCAAGAAAAGTGTTGAAAAAAAATTTTTATTGTTTTATCAGCCTACCGATGCCGAACAACTTAAAATCAGGCCCCATCACATCATCAGGATGCAATTCAACGATTTCACCGTGGGCAATACACGCGAGCGTGAAATAGTACAGGAATTCGTTTCCGACAGTGTTGTGGTAGGAAGCTTTACCGACAATGCAGGAATTAAACACGATGTAAAAAACGTGGTGAAAGCCACTTTAAAAACCCATGAAAGAGAAATTCTTTCGAAAGGACTTCTTGACGTTCAAATAATTGATTTTGAAAGCAAACAAAAAATAAGCAACAGGGCCTTCCCCGGGGAATTTATATGGAAGGACAGCTGGGCTACTTACAACGGCGACAAAAGAGCTCTTTCATCAGAAAAGTTACGACTTACCGAAAAGAAACAAGTATTGCCTCCTACCCCCCAAGAATTGTTTCTTTTGTTTAGCGACCCGATTTTTTCCAATTCTTCGTCATTTATCGGTTCGTTCTACCGCAGGAGGTAAGAAGGGTCTTGATCCTTTAATCTGCTGGTATTACTGCACAACAGGTTCAACCTTCAGTCGAACGATGTACCCTTTTTTATCTTGTAAGGGTTCGCTGCAATAGGGGTAGGGCAACAAATCCACTACTTCAATCTTGTAGTTGAAAACCTGCTCGGAGGTTTTAATCTCCCTGTTCAATTTTGCCGATTGCAAGGTAAAGGTTTGTTGTTCGTTACCTAAGCGGGCCTTGATGACGATGTTGGCGATCGCCTCCTTGGGACATACCACCCCGATGGGGCAACGTTTATCGTCGATTTCGCTGACTTCCAAAAAAAGGTGGTCTTCACTAACCCGTACCATCGACTGATAGTTTAACGATAAGAACCCATCCTGATCCAAATTGTCCATCCAATCTTCGTCGGATGAACACCCCAGAATCGTGAAGGATAAAACCAATCCCAAAATCAAGTACAAGTCCTTCCACCATACATAAGCACAGGCTTGTTGTATGCCTTTCAGATTGAAAGACTGCATTTTCAACAAGGTTTTGGCCGAATAAACCTCGCTGATTTCCTGCGCATTTTGAACTTGTTTATTTGAATTTCCCCAAAAGCCTGAACAAGTTGTGTTTCTCTGCAAACATGTTCGTTTCATACTTCTCCAGTTTAATCTTCTCCAATCTAATCCAAACGCACCATTGTCAGAGCTAACGACACTAAATGGGAAAACAGAACTTTCCCATTTCCTTCGCAAGATCTTTAATGTAAAAAAGTACGGTGAATTGGAATGATATCCCCTTATAATCATTCTCCAAC
>CAZSIK010000325.1:0-4284 GCA_964606515.1 uncultured Prolixibacteraceae bacterium | reverse complement strand
ATCGATTTCAACACCATACAGCGGGTTAACATTCGAACAACCCCAATACAGGTACAAGCGCTGGTCGTCGTCGAGCAGGAAAGCGGGGTCCCACACCGGTTGGGATAATTGTTCAACGGCTACCTGCCATTGGCCGCTCAGTGGGTCGATGCTTTTATATACTGTACTTTTTGCATTCGACGAAGCCAGGAAATACAATGTGTCGCCAATGGCCACGGCAGTGGGGGCGTATTCCTCGGTGGGGATTTGGCTGGTTTCAACAAATATCCAGTTGGCCAGGTCGTAAGAATGCCAGTATCCTCCCGATTTTGATGCAAAAAGATAATACCGGTCTTTAAACCACACGATGGTAGGGTCGGCAGCTTCCCTTCTCGAGGGTTCGTCGAGGCAAAAGCGATAACTGAGGTTCATGGGATTGCAAACGATTTGGGTTTCGGTTGGCGCTGTAGTGGGTTTGCTGGTGCACCCAAAAATGAATGGAATCAGAAGAAAAGCCAGGGCAAAGGGTCTCATAATTGCTAATTTTTATTGGTTCATCAACAACAATATTAACAGATATTCTTTTGAATAGCAAAATTGAAATAATTAAAAAGTTGTTAACGATTACATATTTTTTGAAAAATATTATTGGCTATATTGTTCGGCAAACAAATAGAGCCGCCATGAATGCAAGTACCCTTGTTAATCTTTTAGTGATTGTGATGTTGTTGTGGCCTTCACAACGTGTTTCTGCGGGTTTGTTCAGTTACCGCGGGAAAATCGACTCGATACAAATCACGCACGATCCCATGCAATTGCGTCTTCCCGGCGAAAGCATCAATATCGGGGTTACCGCTTATTTTAAAAACGGAAAAGTTAAACGCACCTTTTTTCAACCCAAAGGAAGCATGGGGTGGTTCCGGTTTAAGGTCGAGGTGTCGGGTGGTGAATTTGATATGGGCAGCATCAGGATCAATGATAAATTATCCCCCTCAAAAGGGAAGTACATTTTGATTCGGGTACATCCGAATAAAGAGCCCCATCTGGCTAGAGAACTTCTGCTCCCGCTGAATTATGAAACCGAAATTAAAATTATCCCCGATGCCAACATGGTCAAGGCATCGGGTTTCTCTTTCCCTTTTATGATCAAAGCCACATTCGACAATGGTCAGCAGCGTTTTTACTCCGGTAAATCGAGATGGGAGGTACACAAGAACTTCGAATTTTTCACTTATGGAGGTTCGTTAAGCAACTCCAGGTTCACTATTGAAAATGATATCGACCTACTTCCCGGCCATACCATTGAATTGGAAGCCATCGCGAGGAGGAACCCTGAATGTTCTGATTTGTTAAGGGTGGAGCTTGATTACCGGGCCAATTATCACCTGTCGTGGAGCGGATTCTCTGGTTCTGACGGATTTAGCGGAACAAATGGTTCGGACGGGAGCACGGGTTCCTGGGGAGAGGATGGAAAAGACGGCAACGATGGCAGCGACGGACACGATGGGCCCGACATTGGGGTGTGGGCCGATCTGTATTTCGACTCCTTACTGAATCAGCCCTTGCTGTATGTGTATGCTGAAAATTTCTCGACAGGGGGTTCAAAGCGGTTTTTAATCAATACCGATGGGGGTTCTTTGAAAGTCATCTCTTTTGGTGGCGACGGCGGTGATGGTGGCGATGGCGGTGACGGCGGTGATGGCGGTAAAGGGGCCGATGGTGATTGGCATAGCCGCAAGGAGAAAAAAGACAGCGTTGAGGTCACCATAAAATGGCAGGACCCGGGGAAAAACGGTGGGAATGGCGGCGATGGCGGCGACGGTGGTGATGGCGGCGATGGTGGTAACGGGGGCAACCTCTTTCTTTATTTCACTGCCGATGCACGGCCATTTAGTCATTTAATCAAAGCCCATTCGCTTGCAGGCGATGGGGGCGATAGAGGTTCTGCCGGATCAAATGGTTCGGGAGGTTCCGGCGGCAGTGGTTCAACCTCGGGAAGTAGCGGCAGCAGCGGTAGCCGTGGGAGCAGTGGCAGTTCAGGAAGTTCGGGCTGGCGCGGACAGGTTTTTGATGACGAAACCGACGAGTTTTTCGAATATGTGCCGGTGGCCCAAAATGCCAACAAATAAGTATTACTCCTGATCGCCAAAGTCTTTTACTTCGGCTAAAACCGTTTCGAAGCGGTTATGTGCTTTATTGTCGGTTGCAAAACGCATGGGTACGTAATATTCGTTATATCCCAAAGCATACCCTTCCTTCCATCGTTCAACCAAAATCTTTTGAACCGTGTGGTTGAACGGGGCACGATATTCTTTTTTAAGTTCTTCCGAAACGGTATGCAACAACTTGCTCCTTTCTGTTTTGACCTTATCCGGTATTTGATCCGGCATTTTTTGGGCTTTAGTGCCTTGCCGTACCGAATATTTAAAAATGTGCATGTGCCCGAATTTCACCTTCCGGGCGATGTTGATGGTTTCAGCGAAATCTTCGTCACTTTCTCCCGGGAAGCCCACGATGGCATCGGTGGTGAAATTAAAGCGCGCGTCTCTTTCTCTTACCTTTTCCACAATTTGCAGGAATTCTTCCACGGTGTACATTCTTCGCATCAGTTTTAAAATCCGTTCCGAGCCGCTTTGCAGGCAAAGGTGCAGGTGGGGGGCAAGTTTGGGGTGGCCGATCAGGTTGTAGAAGGGGCCGTCGAAACAATCGGGTTCGATCGACGAAATGCGCACCCTGAAATCGCCGCTGAGGTTCAGTATTTTTTCAACCAGTCCTGAAAACCGGGTACTTTCGTGTTGGTACCGGCTGATGTTTACCCCGGTAAGCACCAGCTCTTTTGCCCCTTTTTCGATTACCTCGCGGGCATTTGCCAGCACGTCGTTTACCGGTCGGCTGATGGCCCTTCCCCGCACAAAGGGGATGATGCAATAGGTGCAGAAATTGTCGCAGCCATCCTGGATTTTGATGAGGCTGCGGGTATGAAACATCTCGGTGAACGATTGGTAGCTGAACAGGTCGTGCTGCTGGTCGGAAAGATCGATTGCTCCGCTCTTCAACAGCGAATCGATGCTGTGGAAAATGGCACTTTTGCCTTTGTTGTCGATCAGGGTGGCCCCGGGAAATTTGACCAGGAGTTGTTCCTTATGGCTCTCGACCATGCAACCGGTGATGATGACCCGTGCATCGGGGTTAATCCTTTCGGCCTGACTGATGGCATTGCGCGATTTTTGGTTGCTTTGGTTGGTTACCGTGCAGGTATTCACCACCACCACATCGGCCCCGTGGATATCGTTCGAAACTTCGTACCCATTGTTCACAAACTGCGTGGCCAGGGCATCGGTTTCGTATTGGTTCAATCGGCAGCCCAAGGTTTTAAAAGCAACTTTTGTCATCCTTATCTTCATTTTAAAGAAGGGGCAAAGTTAAAAGTTAAAATCTAAAATTACGAATTACGAAAATTGGGGACAGTGGTTTCCAAACTGTTTAAGGGAGTTCCTAAGTTCCTAAGTTCCTAAGTTCATGAGTTCCTAAGTTCATAAGTTCCTAAGTGCCCAAGTTCATAAGTTCTTGAGTTCCTAAGTGCATGTAATTAGTCGTTATTGTCCTGAAAGTCCTGAAAGTCCTGCCAAGCCAATATTCCCTTGCTACAGCAACCTCTGATGAAAAAACTTGTCTTTTGATTAGGTTTCCAGTTTTTGCTAAGCTCATTGTACCAACACGGTATCTAACGAAGATTAAAACCTGAAATTATGAAGAAGAACTATATAGCTATTTTGATTGTTGGTCTGTTACTGCATTGTACCTCTTATGCCACACAAAAAGTGTACTTGGTTCACGGTTATGGGGGAACCGGGATGGAGATGCAAAACATCGGGAGATCGATCGAAAAAAATGGGTTTGTCAACGAGATTTATTCCTATCATAGTTTGAAACTCGATGTGGATTCGGTTGCCAACACTTTATTTCGAAAAATACAAAGTGAAGGTTTTGATACCGTTTCTTTTGTGACCCACTCAATGGGCGCTTTGGTGGTGCGTTCAGTTTACGAGCATCTCGACTCATCGGTACTGTTTCCGTTTATTCACCGGATCGTGATGATTGCCCCACCCAATAATGGTTCACCCGTAGCCGATTTCTTTGTGCAGTTTTCGTTTGTAAAGCACATTATTGGTCCCAATATCAACAACATTACCAGCAACCCCTTGACCGGGGCCGGCAAATACCCCATCCCCACATGCGAAGTTGGGCTTATTGCCGGAAGTTATGGAAGGGAAAGGGGCTTTAATATTTTCGTAAAAGGCGATA
>CAZSIK010000324.1:0-4287 GCA_964606515.1 uncultured Prolixibacteraceae bacterium | reverse complement strand
AAGTAAAACCTCAGTAGCCAAAAGGATAATCACGCGAACGCCAACCTTTTTATTATCATCTGATTTCAATCAATAAGGTGAATAAGGTTGGTGGTAGTGTGTGTACAATATAGCCCTACTAGGTTTTTTTGCCCATTTCGATTCAGTGTACTGCAAAATTCCGTACAAATTCTTGTGTTATACGGATATATTCCGTACATTTGCAGAAAAGGTAAAATTATGGGAACATTAAGACACGATAAGGCGAGATTTGATACAAGACTTCCCCTTGAACAAAAGCAACTCTTTGAAAGAGCTGCAATATTAGGTGGCTATAGAAACCTAACTGACTTTGTTGTTGTAACTGTTCAAAGTAAAGCCAAGGAGATTATTGAAGAAAGAGAAAAAATAATTGCTTCACAAAAAGACAAAGAAATATTTTTTGATTCTTTATTAAATCCTCCAAAACCAAATAATGATTTGCTTTCTGCTAAGGAAGAATATGATAAATTGATTTCTAAATGAGATATTTAACTGAACCACTTGATTCTAAGCATAGCAAAGATAATTTCAGATGTGGAAAAGACTTATTAGACAATTATTTTTGGACACAGGCAAAACAGGATGTTAAAAGAAAACTATCAGTATGCTTTGTATTAGTTAATAAAGAAACAGGTAAAATATCTGGATATTATACTCTTTCGAGCAGCAGTATATCAAATGATTTGATTCCGGAGTCGTTTAAAAAAAAGTTGCCAAAAACTTATCTATCCATACCAACAGTACTACTTGGTAGATTAGCTATTGATAAAGATTTTCAAGGTAAAGGATTCGGCAAACTCCTTTTAATTGATTCATTGAAGAGGTGTTATGATGCATCTAAATCAATTGGAGCTTTTGCTGTTATAGTTGATCCATTGGATAAAGAAGCTGAATTATTCTATGAGAAATATGGATTTATTAATTTGCCTGATAGTGGAAAGATGTTTTTACCAATGAAAACAATTGAAGAACTTTTTGAATAATACAACACTTAGCCCTGTTATATTTACTTTCCAAAATTCAACAATAGTACCAGCAATTTAAACATTTAGTGCTTCAACCCGTGCTAACATCTGCTTACTTTGTAAGGTAAAGCTGAATTGTAGTACTATAAAATAAAAAAAGAATGAAGGTTTTATTAAACTTAAAAACATTGGGTGTTCTGATGCTTGCCCTTTTGCTGGGCATGATCAATTCTTGTTCAGATACCAAGAGCCTGCCCGAAAGCGGTGATATCGTAGCAATCCCTTTCACCTCGGTTAAACTCACCGACGCGTTTTGGGCGCCGCGCATCAAAACCAACCATGAAGTTACCATCCCCATTGCCATCGAGCAATCGACAGTGAGCGGCCGGATCAAAAACTTCGAAATTGCCGGTGGCTTGTGCCAGGGAAAATTCTGTTCAGAATACCCCTTCGACGATTCCGATATCTATAAAATCATCGAGGCTGCCAGCTATTCCATGCAATCGACTCCCGACCCAAAAATGGAGGCAATAATCGATTCGTTAATTTATAAGGTGGCCCTTGCCCAGGAAGACGATGGCTACCTCTATACCATCCGCACCATCAATGGCGACAACTCGCACGATTGGATCGGGAAGCGCTGGGAAAAAGTCCATATCCTGAGCCATGAACTCTATAACCTTGGTCACCTGTTCGAGGCGGCGGCAGCCCATTACCAGGCTGCGGGGAAACGCAGCCTGCTCGATGTGGCCATCAAGGCAGCCGACATGATCGACCGTGAATTTGGCTGGGGAAAACGCGAAAACTTTCCCGGTCATCAGGAAGTGGAGCTGGGTTTGGTGAAACTGTACCAGGTTACCGGCGAAAAACGCTACCTCGATCTGGCTAAGTTCTTCCTTGATGTTCGGGGTAAAGTGCCCGGAGGCGACGAGTACAACCAATCGCATTTGCCGGTGGTAGAGCAGACTGAGGCGGTAGGCCATGCCGTAAGGGCCACCTATATGTTCGCTGCCATGGCCGACATTGCAGCCCATTATCACGACGAATCGTACAATAAGGCCAACCGGGCCATCTGGCACGATATGATTGGCACCAAAACTTATGTTACCGGTGGAATCGGCGCTTCGGGAGGCAACGAAGGTTTTAGCGGGAAATACAACCTGCCCAACATGTCGGCCTATTGCGAAACTTGTGCCTCGGTGGGCATGGTGATCTGGAACCACAGGATGTTCCTGGCCGATGGTGAAGCCAAATACTACGATGTACTCGAACGTACCCTGTACAATGCTTTCCTCTCGGGCGTTTCGTTGAAAGGCGACCGCTTTTTTTACCCCAATGTGCTCGAATCGATGGGGCAGCACAACCGCGGAAAGTGGTTCGGTTGTGCCTGTTGCCCGCCCAACGTGGCCCGCCTGCTGCCCTCGCTACCCGGTTACCTTTATGCCAAATCGGATGCTTCGGTGTATGTAAACCTTTTTGCTGATAACTGCGCAAAATTTGAATTCAAGGGGCAACAACTCGAATTGGTACAAAAAACAGAGTATCCCTGGAAAGGTCATGTTGAAATTTCAATCCATCCTGAACAAGCTGCCGGGTTTAACCTGAAAGTCCGCATCCCAGGATGGGCTGAGGAAAGCGCTATCCCTGAAAACCTCTACACTTTTATTGATCAGCAAAACGAGAAGGTAATTATTAAAGTGAATGGCAGAAAAGTCAAGCCAGAGCGGCAGAATGGTTATGCGGTAATTGGACGTAGCTGGGAAAAAGGGGATCGGGTTACAATCGATCTGCCTATGAACATCCGTCAACTTAAAGCCGACGACAAGGTTGAAGCAAACCATGACCGGATTTCGCTGCAGCGCGGTCCCTTGGTGTATTGTGCCGAATGGCCCGACAACAACAAAGGCAACATTCTTAGCCTGATGTTCGACAACAATCCAAAAGCGGAAGCCGTTTTTGCCGATACCCTGCTGAACAGGGTTGAAGTGATTAAAACCACGGCAAGAGAGGTGGGCCGTAATATCGATTCAACCTACAACTATTCAGAACCCTTACCCATTACCTTGATCCCTTACTATTCATGGAACAACCGCGGTCCGGGCGAGATGATGGTCTGGCTGCCGGTAAGCGAGAAAAGCGTGTACCCTCAACCTGCCCCCACCATTGCCAACAAAAGTAAAGTATCGGCAAGCACACCCACTCCTGTGTTGAAAGTAGCTTTGACCGACCAGTATGAACCCCTCAACTCGAACGACCATACCCGGCCATTTTATCATTGGTGGCCTAAAAACAATTCATGGGAATGGGTACAATACGATTTTGAACAAGAGGAAACCATTAGCCTTTCGAAAGTGTATTGGTTCGACGATGGTCCCTGGGGCGGATGCCGTATCCCCGATGCCTGGGAACTTCAGTACCTGTCGGAAGGGCAATGGCTTCCCGTTAAAACCCAATCTGAATATAAGGTAAGCAAAGATGCCTGGGATACCATCGAATTCGAAGCCGTGAAAACAAGTGCGCTTCGCCTTAGGGTTAAGCTGCCCGAAAAGTTTTCTTCAGGCATCCACGAGTGGGCTGTTCGGTAGTTGATTATAGTTTGAAAGGACAACATGGGCGGTCGGGATCGATCGCCTTTGTTTTTTCTGGCAGATAACCGGGATATTTTGTAAACTTGCTTCCGTTTTTAATTCTTATCACATGAAGAAAGAACTGAGCCTTTGCTTTTTGTTTGCCCTTCTTACAGGGATGAGTTCTATTCTGGCACAAGAAAATAAAACTTCAATTGTATCGGTAAATGAACGATCGGACGATAAGGTCTATTTTTATAAGTGGTTTAGCGACAAAACCATGCGTTTCGATTTTTATCATACAGGAAATGCTGAACAGGAAATTTTTTCAACCGATCAGGTGGTTAGCGACGGTCCCTGGGCGGGTAGTGTAACCCAGTTGATCGATGAACTGGAATTAGGGCCTTATTTTTTCGAAGTGATTGATAAAGAAACGGGACAAAAGCTCTATTCCAGGGGCTTTGCCAATATCTTCGGCGAGTGGCAAACCACTCCCGAGGCGGCCAAGGAATGGAAAACCTTTCATGAATCATTGCGTTTTCCCTGGCCATTAAAGCCGGTAAATCTTGTTGTGAAAAAACGCGACGCCGAGAACCGGTTTCAAGCCATCTGGAATACAGATATTGATCCCGGTAGCATAAACGTGGTCCCGGCAACGCCAGCTATACAGTACCGCTCTTTTGTAATCGAAGATAATGGCCATTCGTATTTATAAGCTCCCTTGCTTTTTCCAA
>CAZSIK010000323.1:0-4293 GCA_964606515.1 uncultured Prolixibacteraceae bacterium | reverse complement strand
CGAGATGTATAAAATGACAAAAAACAGAAAATAAAACAAGATCGGGAAAGTCGTCAATTTTGTAGTATCATTTTTCATTTTTATACCATGTAGCCCAAGGGCGAAACACTAATTTTACTGTTCATAGTTTATGGTGAAATGAATAAAAATGAATTGTTAAACCTTTTATTTGAACGCTTATGAAAAATTTCTTTACCTTTTTAACCACTTCTTTTCCTTTAATGATCAGGAATTTGGCTTTGTTGGGAGTGCTTTTGCTTTCAGTAGGCATTAACCCTACCAACGGTCAAGGGATCAATAATTCCGGCAACCTGGTCGATGCCCTTGGCTGGAACCTTTCGGGCTATCATATCGTGTATGCCAACCTGATGCCCACCGACGGCGACCAATCAGGAAAAATCGATGGAGTTTTTACACTTTCTAAAGCCCCCATCGTAGCTTGGGCCGATTACTCAATCGCGGTACGCTTCAGCAATTGGGGAAGTAAAACCGCGGTAATCGATTGCCGTAACGGGGGAGGCTTTGGCGCTGTGAACGAAATTCCTTTCGAATTTGGCAAGAAATACGATTGCTGGGTCGAAACGGCTGTATTTGATAAGAAATACAACGTTTACATCCAGGCTGAAGGAATGGAAAAACCGGTTTTGATTGCCGACCAGTATGCATACAGGAATACCGATGTAACTGAACTTACCGTTTGGAGCAGTATTTATAACCCCACTGAAAATAAAAATGAACTGGTGGTTACCGGCTTAAAGTTGGTTAACACCGTGGGCGAAATTCCGGGAACCGGTGTGGCCGAACTTAACTCAGGGATGAAAATTAACGCGTATCCCAACCCTTCCAAACACTTGTTTACCCTTGAGGCTAATGGTCGTTTTGCTTATACTGTTTATAACATTGCAGGTGCTGTGGTATCAAAAGGCAATGGGGTTAACTCATGCCGCTTGGGTGCCGAATTGTCGAAAGGAGTTTATCTGCTTAAAGTGGCCTGCGCAGGGAAATCTCACACTTTGCGCCTGGTAAAATCATAATCAAAGAAGAATGTTCGTATAAACCCCCGGTTAGTATAAGTATCGGGGGTTTTTTATCCTATAATATTTAGCGGCCATGAAATCATTTCATATTCTTTCATTTTTCCTCCTTTTTTTCCTTCTTTATGTTCCTGTAGTGTCGAATAGCCAATCGCTTCCCTTAAAGGATGAAGTGGTTTCAATACTTAAAAAAGTGAACGAATCGTGGATGGCCAGGAACCCCGACCCAGGAAACAACCAATGGGCCAGGGCTGCCTACTTCATCGGAAACTTAGATTTCTATAAGATTTATCCCAAGCAACAATATCTTGACTACACCTACTCGTGGGCCAACAAATACAATTGGGCCCTGAATGGAGGTTCATCGACCCGCAATGCCGATAATCAATGTATCGGGCAGGTTTACATCGATTTGTATAAAATGGATGATCCTTTGGACTCTTTCAAAATTGACCGGATCAGCCGCAGCATTTCCCGAATGGTGGAAAGCGATAAGAGCGACGATTGGTGGTGGATCGATGCCTTGTTTATGGCCATGCCGATATTTACCCGCCTTGGGGTTTTATTAAACGATGAAGCTTATTTTAAAAAAATGTACTCCCTGTATTACAATACCAAAGTAAGCCGAAGCTTATACAACAAAGAGCAAGGTTTGTGGTACCGCGACGAATCGTTTGCCCCTCCTTATACAACCCCAAATGGAAAACCTTCTTATTGGTCGCGGGGCAACGGATGGGTATTTGTTGCCCATGCCCGTGTTTTACAACTTTTACCCCAACACGATCCTCATCGGACTGAATACCTTGAAACTTTTAAAGAAATGGCCCTGGCGCTTCAAAAATGCCAGAGGGAAGATGGATTTTGGAATGCAAGCCTCGACGATCCCAACAATTTTGGCGGGCCTGAAACCAGCGGGACCTCATTTTTCACCTATGGCTTTGCCTGGGGAATCAACAACGGCTTGCTCGATAGTGCCACCTATTCTCCAATCGTTGCCCATGCCTGGAACGGTCTTGTTACAAAGGCAGTTCACGAAGATGGTTTCCTGGGCTATGTTCAGGGGGTCGGAACAAATCCTTCCTCTTCGCAACCGGTTACCTACCAAACTACTGCCGATTTTGGCGTAGGGGCTTTCCTACTCGCAGGCTCCGAAGTGGCTAAACTGGCTCCCGGCCTGATGCCCCAACCTTCGAATTTCTATATCGATTCGGTTGTGGTTACAGGATCACAAAATATTTCAGTGTGGTTCAACCGCGAAATTGACCCGACAAGTGGTGCCAATCCAAAAAATTATTCAATTGAAGGTGCGGAAATTCAAAATGTAAATATTTCGGGTGACGGGAAGGGTGCACTGCTTGCCGTGACGCCGCTTAAACCCGGGAAGTACCGGCTTGTACCTGGCGAAATAAAAGATAATGAGGGCAATGTGGTCGAGTCGGATGTGCCGGTATCCTTCTTCTGGTTGGGAACTATTGGGGTAAGCGCCAGTAGTTTTGAAGCCGGGACCGACAACAAACCAGAACGCACCCTCGATTTCGACCTGAACACGCGCTGGTCGGCCGAGGGCATGGGGCAGTGGATCCAGTACGACCTGGGTTCCGTTCAATTGGTGACTTCGGTCGATATTGCCTGGTTCAAAGGAAACGAACGCTATTCGAAATTTGCCATTTCCCTCTCGGAAGATGGGGAAAAGTTTGTTGAAGTGTTCAATAACCGCACGAGTGGGACAACCCTTGATCTTGAAAATTTTAACTTCACCGATACTAGGGCCCGGTTTGTAAAGATCACGGGCTTTGGCAACAGTGTTAGTCTTTGGAACAGCATTACCGAAACACGGATCAATACTTTGACCTCTTCGGTTTTCAATTCTGTAAGTCCATCTGATCAAGCTCTGGTGTTGTTTCCCAACCCATATTCAAATAAAGGCCTTACTATTAACATGGCAGTTGAGCCCGGGAAAATTTATTCGTTAAAGCTTGCTGATATTCAAGGAAATGTTGTTGCCCGAAAAATGATTGTTTCCTCTGCTCCTTCTTCATTGAGCTGGCCCGAATTGGTCCTTCCCCGTGGCCTTTTCTTCTTATGGATTGATGAAAAACAAGCCGGGAAAATGATGGTTCGGTAAATGATTTTTATACTGTAACTCGGTTTCTTATTTCACCCTGTGTTTGATTACTTTTCGTTGATTATCATTGATAATTTCAACAAAATAAGTACCTCTTATTGTTGGGAGGGACACTATTGCAGAAGTGCCATTTACTTGTGAGTCAATTCGTATACGTTCTCCGGCCAGGTTGTAAACCTGTATTCCCGAAACTCCTTTTAGCCAGCTTATGTGAAGTTCATTGTTTCTAAACGACCAGGTAATGTTTGCTCTTTTAGTCTGCTCCAAAACCGCACTTACTGTTGTGGCCATACCGTGAATGCACACATCGGCCAGGCAAATGGTTTTGCCTGTGGCAGCCCCGCTGTACCAGGGATAAACCCGTAACATCAGGGTGTCGCCTTCACTAAGTTTTACCACAGGGATTGAACTTACCGCATACAGTGTGTTGGCCACCATGCTCGGAAATTCGCCAACTATCGTGCGGTTGGCAAAGTTGTCGGTCGAAAAGGAGATACGCGAACGCATGCCATTGCCGCCAGCGCCGCAAACATATAGGCCTATTGAATCGATGTTCAGCTCGGTACCCTTGTTGGGGGCAATGCCAAACTGGATATAGCGGGTCGATACTTCGTCAATTTCTCCGGCAGGCCATGCACTGCCTTCAATCACATTTCTCTGGGTTTTTCGGGTAGCATCGTAACCGCTTCCGGCAGGCCACACCGCAGCGGCATTGGGTGAGGCATAGTTTTGTATTTGCATCCCCTTCCACGATTCCTCGATGGCTGTGGCAGGTCCCTCAAGCACATATTCGGCGTTGGCCGCGAGGGGCCACATCAATTTTACCTCGGTCCCACCCGACAACTGGATCCCATTCGCGTTAAGTTGCAGGGTTTTGCTGATGGTGCCGTTGCTGAAGGTAAGCGTACCTGTTAGTGTCCCGGCAGCAGCCAAGGTGGTCTTAACATAGAAGCGGCTAAAATCGAGGTTGCCGTTGTTGTATGTCAAGGTAATGGAAGAACCGAAAACCCCTGTCTTCGAGGTAGCAATGGTAAATCCTTCCGATGCGGAAATGGTAAAACTACCCGAAGCCGGGCTCAGATCGAAACCAGAAACCGAAAATTCCTTGGTAAGGGTTTGCCCTACATATGCTTT
>CAZSIK010000322.1:0-4363 GCA_964606515.1 uncultured Prolixibacteraceae bacterium | reverse complement strand
CCCCCTTGTCAAAAAGATGTTTTGCCGAGGAAGTGCACCGACAGGTTAAAGAATCCATCTCGATGGGGGCCCAATGCCTGCTTGGTGGATCCTTGCCTGAAGAAGGCTGTTTTTATCCTCCCACCTTGCTCACGGGAGTCAAAAATACAATGCCAGTTTTTAATCAGGAAACTTTTGGACCGGTAGTAGCAATTACCATTGTAAACGATGAAAATGAGGCCTTACTTGAAGCCAACAACACCTCGTTTGGATTAGGTGCTTCGGTATGGACCCGGGATGAAAACAAAGCTGAACATTTTTGCCACGAAATCGAAGCGGGAGCTGTATTCGTTAATCAATTGGTAAAATCGGACCCAAGAATGCCATTTGGCGGCATTAAAAAATCGGGGTACGGGCGCGAGCTTTCTTCATATGGAATCAAAGAATTTTGCAACATCAAAAGTGTTTGGATGGAATAAATAGTTCATGATAAACTCAATAAAATGAATCGGATTAATCATTACCATTTACTGCTTTTTATGGCACTCATAATTTTTTCGTGTAGCAACAACACCAAGGGAATAACACTGCTGGATGAAGATTTTTCAACCTTGCCACGGGGTCCACTAGCTACTGACGTGGGTGCCCATACCGAGTATCAATATATAGCTGAAGCAAGACCTCAAACTCGCTGGACAGTGGCCACCTTTCGCTACAATTTGCCCCCCTCGTGGGAAATACGCAAACCCGACCAAAAAAATGTATTGGTCCAGAGCGCCTTCAATACCGACCAGCATTGGCACCCTATGATCCAAACCGGTTCTGAATTTTGGAGCGATTATCGCATTGATATGGAATTCAAACCTTCGGAAACCACCAAGCGCAATGGCATGGTTTTCCGCTATCAAAACAATCGCTGTTATTATTTTATGGGTATCGAATCCGATTCAGTAAAACTGATCAGGGTTAAACACGAAAAAGCCTTCAGGGTCCCCGATGAGTTAGTCCTTGCAGCTGCTAAACTTACATCATGCCACGATTTTCCGATCAGCTTGTCGACCCAGGTTGCCGGATCAGAAATTACCTGCATCTTACCCGACGGCTCTATTCTACAAGTCAGTGACTCTACATACGCTACCGGCAAAATTGGCTTATTGTCCGACTCTCCTACTCTTTTCAACAGTATTACAGTTTCGTGTCCCAAAACCACTTACGATGTCCTATTGCAAAAAGAAAGGCTTTTCATAAACCTTCAAGATTCACTGATCGCCTCAAACCCCATTATGGCACCCTATAAGAAGTTACCTTTAGGCGACTTTGGAGTAGCAAGAAACATCCGGTTTGGCGATTTGAACGGGGATGGCGAAACCGACCTGCTTCTGGGACAAGTGGTGCATCACGGCCCCAAAGACCGTAACAGTGAACTGAATTGCCTTACCGCAATTACCCTCGATGGGGAAATACTGTGGCAAAGAGGACGAATCGATCCATGGAAAACTCAACTAACCAATGATGTGGCTTTTCAAATACACGATTTGAACCACGATGGGAAAAACGAAGTTGTGTATTGCATGAATCAGGAATTAATTATAGCAGAAGGCAGTACAGGAAAGATCATTAAAAAGATAAATACACCGCTTTCGCCCGGAGGGAAACCGCTTGCCTCGGGACATAATATTTTTAAACGAATTTTGGGCGATTGCATCTTTTTCTGTGACCTGCAAGGGCAAGGCTACGATTCAAACATCATCCTGAAAGACCGCTACAATTACGTTTGGGCCTATAACGAACAACTAAGGCTTTTATGGCACAGCGAATGCCGCACCGGGCATTATCCCTACGCGTACGATATAAACGGCGACGGCAAAGACGAACTTGCCCTGGGCTATACCCTTTATTCGCCTGAAGGTAAAAAAGTATGGAGCCTCGATAACACCCTGTCCGACCATGCCGATGCAGTGGCCTTAGTAAAACTAAAAAAAGATGACCCTCTGTATTTTTTGTGTGCTGCTAGCGATGAAGGCTTCTTTTTAGCCAACCTCGAAGGGAAAATAATAAAGCACCACCGAATAGGCCACGTACAAAACCCGGCTATAGCCAATTTCCGCGATGACTTACCAGGCTTGGAAATTGTAGCAGTAAATTTTTGGGGCAACCAAGGTATTGTATCCCTGTTCGATTCAAACGGCGACTGGATCAACAGTTTTGAACCCACCCCTTTCGGGAGCATGTGTCTGCCCCTGAATTGGAACGGGAGTGGAGAAGAATTATACCTCCTGAATGCCAATTCGGCCTTTGGAGGAGCATGGGATGGGCATGGAAGGAAGGCCCTATCCTTCCCCGACGACGGTCATCCTGATATGTGTTATGCAGTATTGGATATTACCGGCGACACGCGCGACGAAATCGTGGTTTGGAATCCAAAAGAGCTTTGGGTCTATACTCAGGATCGTCCCTCAACACAAAACGCGAACCTAGTCAAGCCCAGGCGAAATCCCTTATACAATTATTCAAATTACCAGGCAACGGTTTCAGAATAATCAGAGATGTTTTTCAGCATGATAGGAGGAACGAACCAAAGGTGCACTCTCAACATTTTTGAATCCTTTTTCAAGTCCCATAACACGAAACTCCTCGAAGACATCAGGATGAACATACTGTTCGACCGGCAAATGCAGCTTAGTTGGTTGTAAGTATTGACCTATGGTTAAGATTTGGCAGCCTACGCCTAATAAGTCGTCCATGGTTTGAACGATTTCTTCGCGCGTTTCTCCAAGACCAAGCATAATGCCGCTTTTGGTCAAGATTCCCGATTGGGAAATACAATGCAACACAGCAAGACTGACCTCGTATTGGGCACGACTGCGCACCAGAGGGGTTAGCCGCCTTACGGTTTCGAGGTTGTGTGAAATAATTTCGGGCCGAGTTCCGATAATGCTTGTGATGAGTTCGGGATTTCCATCAAAATCAGGAATTAGCACTTCCATTGTGGTTTCCGGGTTTACTTTTTTTATTTCCCTGATCACTTTAGCCCAGTGACCAGCTCCCTTGTCGGGTAGGTCGTCGCGGTCGACTGAGGTAATGACCGCGTGTTTCAGGCCCAACAGTTTAATCGACTCCGCAACCCGGGCAGGTTCCTGAGGATCGACCTGAAGTGGTTTTCCTGTATGGGTTGCACAGAATTTACAACTCCGAGTACAAATATCACCAAGAATCATCAGGGTGGCCGTTCCCGCGGCCCAGCACTCGCCCATATTGGGACATTTTCCACTCGTGCAGATAGTATGCAAATGATTTTGCTTCACGATTTGTTTTATTCCTGAATAATTGGTCCCTTTAGGCAATTTGATTTTCAACCAGTCTGGTTTATGATGCATGGATCGTTCCATTGAAATAAGTTTATAATCGACCTCGCAAGATAGAAAAGAAATAACGGTTCGTTGTATCTCGATTTGCATTATTTTCGCAACAAATCACAGGCATGGAAAACATTCAGCATCCTATATTGACATTTGACAAAAGTATGGCATTGGCATCAGGGCTTGAAAAAACAGAATTTCTTTTCAAACAACAAACCGAAAACTGGGCCATGGCAAGAAATCATTACAGGCATTTTGACTCGGTTGAGTACCGCACGTTCAAGTTCGACGGGTTCCGTATCGATTTGCAGCACAACCCTGCCAGGGCTAGGAGCACTTGCGCCAACCTGAACAAACAACACATCGAGAACAGGCGCTGCTTTTTATGCGCGAATCATTTACCTGAAGAACAGAAAGGTCTCGTGTTTCTGAACAAGTATCTACTACTGGTCAACCCCTTTCCCATCTTTAAACGCCATTTTACAATTTCGAGTTTTCAGCACGAACCACAGCTTATTGATGAGCACCTCGACGATATGCTTTATCTTGCCCGAGAACTCGAAGGCCTAACCCTTTTTTACAATGGGCCTAAATGTGGTGCTTCGGCACCCTACCATTTTCATTTTCAAGCTGTTCCTTTTGGAGAGATGCCAATCGACCTGGAGATTAAACAGATGCAAGCTACCCATTCGACCAAATTTTTGAGCAATGAAGAAATCCACATTTCAAAGATCCATCATTACCTGAGGGAAGTAATCGTGATGGAGTCGTCCTCTCAACCGAAAATTACAGCACATTTTAAAAAAATATTGGTCCAACTGCCTGAGGAACACGAATGGGGAGAACCCATGATCAACTTGCTTTGTACTTATATCGACGGGAGTTACCGACTGGTAGTTTTCCCGAGGAAAGCCCAGCGTCCCAATTGTTTTTTCCACGACAATGAACGCCGCATCATAGTAGGCCCCGCCAGCGCAGAATTGGGGGGCATAGTCGTTACTCCTCGTGAAGAAGATTTTAAAAAA
>CAZSIK010000321.1:1642-4371 GCA_964606515.1 uncultured Prolixibacteraceae bacterium | reverse complement strand
AATGCTTTCAAGTGTTTTAAAGAGTCCGCAGGCAATTAAAGTCAACATTCAGATTATGCGGATATTTACAAAAGTTCGCGAAGTGTTTACCGACACGTTAACCTTAAAACTCGACATTGAAGAAATTAAAAAGAAACTAATGAATCAGGACAAAAACATTGAATTGGTATTTAACTATTTGGACGAACTGATTCAGAAACAGGAAAAACCAACACCAAGAAGGAAGATTGGTTTTTATCTTACAGGAGAATAACATGGCAAGCAGTAGATAAAGCATAAGGGGGGGCAAGGGATTACGAGAATGAAAGTTTTGAATAAAAAAAGGAAATGAACAATAACAACAAACATGCAGGAACCCAGCCCCCCTTTAGGCTTCGACGTGAGCTCCGCCTAACGGGGTTGGGGGGTTAATTAACTATGGCAAAGAATGAAAATACCATGCTGCCCGACGAGGTGATCCTGAACAAGATTTTTGTCGTTCGGGGGCAAAAAGTAATGATCGACCGCGATTTGGCCGAGCTTTATGAGGTGAAACCTATACGTTTGCGTGAACAGGTAAAGAGGAACATGGAAAAATTTCCTGTTCATTTCATGTTTCAATTAACGATGGAAGAAGTTGAAATCATGGTATCGCAAAATGCGATACCTTCAAAACAACACCTGGGAGGTTCATTACCGTATGCTTTTACCGAACATGGTATTTTGCAACTTGCCAATGTTTTGCGAAGTGACAGGGCAACACAAATGAGCATTAGAATAATTGAAGTATTTATTACGATGCGTGAAATGTTATCTGATATGCTAACTTTAAAACTCGACATTGAAGAAATTAAAAAGAAACTAATGAATCAGGATGAAAACAATGACCAGGTAGTCAATTATTTAGACGAGCTGATGCAAAAACAAGAAAAACCAGCACCAAGAAGAAGGATTGGCTTCCATCTAACAGGTGAATAACAGGGCTGGCAACAGATAGAGTATAGGCAAAATAGATTATCAATACATGGGTGGGTTTTTTGGTAGCAATTAAAACACCAATGAACTGATCCGGCAAGTTATTTGGGGCCACACCACAGAAATGGAAATATAAGACAAAAATAAATATCCATACAATTAAGTTAGAACTTATGCAGCTTATTGCTGCTGAAGCACATTAAAATAAAAAGGATTTGAACCGATTAAATTAAAAAACACTGAAAAATGAAAAGTACAGTATTTTGGGCATTTTGTTTACTTTCTGTCCTAAAGGTAAACGCCCAGGACGATATGTCTGATATCGTGAAACGGATAGACGTGGTGGAACCAACCGCTGCCAGTTTAGGAAAATTTGGCGAATATCCGGTTAACTATTCAACCGGTTTGCCCAATATTGTAATACCCTTGTATACAATAAAATCTGGCGATTTGGAAGTACCCATCGAGCTACGCTACCACGGTGGGGGAATCAAGGCCAGCGAGGAGGCTTCATGGGTAGGATTGGGATGGAACCTGTTTTATGGTGGCATGATCTCCAGACAGGTAAATGGTCTTCCCGATGAACTTGAGTCGTTCGATAAGGTTCCCTTGGCCGCTGATGTTGAACAATACATGCGAAATCATCCGCAAGAATTTTCGGGTTATCTGAAACAGTTATCAGAGGCTAAAACAGCTGGATATTCGTTCATGCAAGACCTTTATTATTTCGACGTGAACGGAAACAGCGGCCGGTTTATTTCCGATAATACCAATACCATTGTGGCCATTCCATTTTCCGATTATAAAATCAATTTTTCAGGATCCACTTCAACCATGAATCCCAACTCTGTCGTATTGCCAAACGGAACAAAATATGAGTTTGCCAGTAACGACCAGACCCAGTTATTGCCTGCTCCATCAGCCTATTCGGAATACACATCGACCTGGCACATTAATAAAATAGTGTCGGCAAACGGAATCGACGAAATTGAATATACTTACCAGGTTGACGGTTCAATAACCAACAAATTATTTGCTTATTCCTGTGGTTACTCCCGTTCCGGAGTCTCGTGCGATTTCAATTCAGTTCCCTATGGTTCACCGTCGTATCTTGGTTTAACAACAAGTCCGAAAATGCAGAGGGTTACCTCTAAGAAGCCCTATACCATCTTGTTTAAAAACGGAAGAATCCGATTTGAACTTGCTTCACGCCAGGATATATACTCCGACCAACCCTCCGCCAACCCCCCCTTGAGAAAACTGCAGAATATTTATGTGGAGAAGAAATGTAGTGATGGTTCTTTTCAAACCTTGTATCGATTCGAATTCAAGTATTCCTATTTTCAAAATGGATCCTTGGTTTCGCCCAACAGCTCAAAGCTTAAGCTCGAAAAAGTCTTAAAATATAGCAGCAGCCCGACTGACTTCATCCCCTTGGCCGAATTTACTTACGAAGAACCGGCCAGCATTCCGCTAAAAAACACTTATTCGGTAGATTATTGGGGTTTCTATAATGGAAAGAACAACTCAACTCCGATTCCATCCTTGTATTTGGCAGCTGGGAACCTCCTGTATAAATACGGTGGAGCCAACAAAGAACCTGATTCTGTGATGATGAAGATAGGAACTTTAAAAGAGATCAAATACCCAACTCAGGGAAAAACTACATTTAATTGGGGAATAAACCATTATGGAGCGGCAAAACCTGTGGCTGATTATGAATCGAATGCTTCGATTTCTGTAGCATTGAACTATAATGCAGATTTTAACCATGG
>CAZSIK010000321.1:0-1632 GCA_964606515.1 uncultured Prolixibacteraceae bacterium | reverse complement strand
CAGTTAAGGTTCCTCAATACGTACAATTGAGATATAAACTTTTTTATCAGAATATTTCCAATGATCATAATAAGTACGATGAGGCTACCATCTCCCTGAGTAATGGAAGTAATGTTGTCTTTTCCAGATCGATAATCTCGACCAGCAACAGCTTGTTAGAGCAGGTAGTTTATTTGCCTGCAGGTGAATATGTTGTTTCTATTCAGCGAAATTGTGGCAACATTGTGGGGCTTATTGAATTGACCTACAATGCATATGATCCTTCAACTGAAAGTGGCAACTATCAGATTGGTGGCTTAAGGATTGCTTCGATTTGTAATTTTGACAGCGATAACCAAATGACAGATTTTAAAAGGTTTACTTATATTAATCCCTCGACCGGAAAATCGAGCGGGGTTTTAACGAACACCACTAAGAAAACATTTACAAGCCGAAGAAAATCTGTGGAATATCGGTCAATTTCAACTTATGGTTGTCAAAATGCCTACACAGAAACGGTAAAAGGTTTTTCCGATGCCCTTACCGGTATTTATTCAAATACTGTTCAATATCAATATGTGCAAGTGTATCAAATTGATGGCACGGGTAATGATAATGGTTATACCGAATACGAATACAGTGTTATGGCCGATGATGAAATCAATGATCAGATTGAACCCATCTCCAATTTTTGGGAAAGAGGTCACTTGTTAAGGGAAACTGTAAAACGGAAGGACTCTTCAGGCTATTCAACGATAAAGGAAACGGTTAATACCTATAATATCGATTCCCGGATAAACCACTCCATCAGGGGATTTAAAATGAATAGTTTTTTCGATGTTGCGACTTTCTGTCCCACCTGTGGAGATCTCACGGTAAATGATGTCTTTGTTCCCTATAATTATTTCTATACTTTGGGTTGGAAGCACCTAGACAAAACAACAGAGACAATTTATCAAAGTACGGCAAATACAATAAAGATTGTGAGCTATTATTATGATGATTCCAAATATAGTTTTCATAACAGGTTGACCACTAGTGATAATAACAATTTGGTGGAAACTTATACGAAATATCCATTGGATTATACCACCAATACCGAAATTGCCGGGAGTGGAGACTCAGAAACCTCGAAAGCAATAAGTCGGATGGTAGCTGAAAATGTAATCGCTTTACCTGTTGAATCCTATACGATGAAAAATTCAAATGTGGTTTCTGCAAGGTTTAACGAATACAAAACAGCATCAAGGGGAGTTAATCTTGAGAAACTTTATGACTTGCAACTTTCTGAACCTGTATTAAAAGGAAATACATTTAATAGTAGTCAATCTGATGAGTCTGATAAATTTAATCCTTCAAATATATGGTCCGTCGGTTCAGTTTATAACGACGCAAAAGATGGTTTTTATCTTGAAACACCCGACTTGTCGGTTTCATATAACGAGTATGGCTTAATAGCCGAATACAATAAAAATAACGACTATAAAACCAGTATTTATTGGGGGTACGATCATGCCTATCCTGTGGTAAAAGCTGAAGGCATTGATATTACCACATTAAAAAATGCCATTAATGCTGTTCAGAGCAATATGGAGTCGTTCCTTTCAAATACAATTAAGGATTTAATCACCCAAGAAGAAAAAAATTCGTGGA
>CAZSIK010000320.1:2213-4432 GCA_964606515.1 uncultured Prolixibacteraceae bacterium | reverse complement strand
AAACTTACACCAACCGATATGAGATATGAGTTAAAGGCAAACGGAGCGCTCAGAGAATGCATTCTGAATTTTTATATCTTTACTCTATGGATCAAAATGAACTATTAAGAAGGATTAAAACCGGCATTGCAGGCAAAGATGCAAATGCTGAAATATACCTATATGGATCAAGGGCGAGGGGTGATAATCGTAAAGATTCTGATTGGGATATTCTTGTTATTTCTTCTAAAGACAAGATTAATTTTGACTATGAATCAGATCTTAGAGATCCAATCTTTGACATTGAATTAGAATCAGGTGAGATAATTTCATTGTTAGTATATTCTAGATCTGATTGGAACAATAAAAGGTCAATATCGCCTTTGTTTGCAAATGTGTTTAAAGAAGGAATAAAAATATAATACATTGAAAAGGGAAAACATAAAATATAGGATTAAGAGAGCGAGGGAAACTTATCAAGATGCAATATTTTTATTTGAAAAGGGGAGTATTAACTCAAGCGTAAACCGATTATATTATTCAGCTTTTTATGCAACAATTGCTTTACTGCTCAGAAACGGGATCGAAATTAAATCTCATAATGGAGTATAACAAAAATTAGGGGAAGAATTTGTTCTTAAGGGACTTATATCTAAAAACTTTGCAAAAACATATGCCCTTCTCTCTGACTTTCGCCACAAAGGAGATTATGACGATTTGTTTGATTTTGATAAAGAAGTAGTTGAGCGACTTCTAAAACCGATTAAAGAATACATTGACAAGATAGAAGAAATAATAAGTCAATAATACTGTCAGCCTATAGGAGATCACCCGCAAGGACCATACATATATCTGTTGTTGTTGTATGCAGTGAGAGGTCTGTTTTCTACCTAATAATCAACTTCTCTGTTTTACTATCGGTTTGATTTTTAATATGTACCAAATAGAGCCCTTTGCGAAGGTGGGAAAGGTCGAGCTGTGCCGGTTCGTTTTCACGGATTTCGGCTTGATAAAGAATAGCACCCAACAGATTGGTTATTTCCATTTTGGATGTCCCCTGGTAATTCCTCAGTTCAACCACAACCCGCCCATTGGTGGGGTTGGGGTAGACCTTAACCTGTTTGTCACCTGCTGCTGATAATCCGATAACTGACGATGCCTTGGCAAGGCTTTTTTCAACCGGTGGCTGGTAAAGCATTGAACCATTGCCAACCTTGTCGCAGAAACCGGCGCCATTCTCAATGTAGGCTAACACGTAACTGCCCGGCTGAGCATGAAATCCCGGGAGGAAACGGATCAGTTCACCTGCGATAAGGGTCAGGTCGGAGCCGTTTTCGAAAACAACTGCCGTATCGCCACCTGCTATGATAATAGCGCTGAAAGCATTAACGCACTGGTTAATCCCGTTTTCCATAATGGTATCGGCAATCAGGATCTGGTTGCGGATTACCCTGATAACCAAGGTGTCGACCGGTGAATCGATCAACCCGTCGTTGACATACAGGAGGAAAACCAGATTGGTGTCGGAAACAATCTCAGGTGCTATGAAGGTAGGCTTCGCGTCAGTATTGGAGCTAAGAACGATTCCTGCCGGCGGGGTCCAATGGTACGACAATCCGTCGTTGTTCAGGTCGGTTGAAGCCGTTGCGTCGAGGGTAACCTGGGTTTGGTCGCCGGCATACCGGTCGTTGCCGGCATGGGCAGCAGGTGTTTCATTTTCGACCGATAAAGTGTCCGATATTACATTACCCCAAAAGTTGCGGGTATCTTTGGCCCGCATACTAACAGTGTGTTTCCCATGTCCGATGAGCCGGGTAATATCAAGATTCGTTTCAATGGTAACCGCTGTATCGGGGGTGTTGGCAACTATAGGGACAAAAGCAGTAATGCTGTCGAACGAATACTCAATAGCTGTAATTACCATATTCACTGAATCGTAAATCGTTTTTGTATAAACGTAAAACGACTTCCCGAATGGAGCGCTTGCAAAACCGGTCGAATCCTGCGTTCGGAAGTAAACCGTGTGAATGCCGTTGGGGAGTTCCGAAATGCCGAGGTTTGTGTTTATCTCGGCAACTGTATCGCTGCCAATGGCTCCGAGCGATGAAAAATCCTCGCTGTTGAAGGCATATTCGAGGTTTTCGAGTGGCATATTGGCTGTATCGGTTTCGAGCGAACGATAAATGTAAAACGACTTCCCGAATGGAGCGCTTGCAAAACCGGTCGAATCCTGCGTTCGG
>CAZSIK010000320.1:822-2113 GCA_964606515.1 uncultured Prolixibacteraceae bacterium | reverse complement strand
ATGAAAAATCCTCGCTGTTGAAGGCATATTCGAGGTTTTCGAGTGGCATATTGGCCGTATCGGTTTCGAGGGTGCGATAAACATAGAAAGATTTTCCGAAGGGTGCTCCCCATACACCAGTTGTATCCTGTGCCCTGAACCAGATGGTGTGGATTCCATCGGCCAATGCGGAGATGTCAATCAGCTCATCAGCAACGTAAGCCGGCGCACTGTCGGAGGTAAGGACCACTCCGTTTCCAATCCCCGGGTCCAGATCGAAGTAGTATTCGATTACCCGGATCGAATCGTACCCTTCGGCTTTCGTTACCCCAGGTAACAGAAAGAGCACGAAAAGCAGTAATCCAACTGATATCGGAATCGGGAACGGTTTATGATTTAAGTTATTCATAAGCAGGATTATTATTTGCCTGATTTTGCTTTTACCGTAACATTAAGCCCGTCTTTCACGTTTACCAGCGCCGGCACGCTTACTTCGGTGATCACAGGTAGCCATGTACGGCCATTGTCGACAAACGGGTATAATCCGCCATAAATACCGCAATCGGTACCATCCAGACCTGCGCCAATGGCGAGGGAAGCTGATTTTAAATGATAATCATCGGTTGTCGTGTTAACAAACACATCAGCCATGGTAACGTTTTGTTGATTGTTATTGATGATGCCAAACTGGGTGCTGTTAGCCATATTGTGGTTATTTTCGTCGTAGGTAACAGCAACACCGCTGGCTGCACCACTAAGAACAATGTTGTTAAAAACCCGATGGGTGGAGTAATTGCCCCCCGACATGGCGAGTATAATAGCCCCATCCTCTCCATTCAATACATTATTACACACAATTACATTGGTGGGGTATTGGGCATAGATTGCATATTGGCCATAGCTACCGGTTCGCCTGTTGTAGATGATGTTGTTTGAAATAAGCACTTCGGTATTTTCATAGATAGGAATCATGGTTGATGCTGACCAGTCTCCAGTGGATTCCCGGTAGGAGATGATGAAGTTTTGCATGATAACAATATTGGTGCAGTTCGCACGGACATAAACGTAATGAAACTTATTTCTTTTCACTGTTATGCTGTCGGTATAAATATCGAACCCGCTGCTTATATCAAGGCCTGTAATGGAAGAACCCTGAGAGCCTGCATTAAAGACAAAACCCGTGGTTTTCGTGTGTAGAACGCTGGTGGATGCATCGCTCCAGCCGGTACCGACAATATGAACACGCTTGGCAAGTGCAATACCGGCATATTCGCCAATGGCTGGTGAGATCAGAATGGTGTCGCCAGGTGAA
>CAZSIK010000320.1:0-812 GCA_964606515.1 uncultured Prolixibacteraceae bacterium | reverse complement strand
ATAGGCTAATTGAATGGTAGCAAAAACACCAACTGGCCTTGGGAAATGGCTGTCGACTATCAGTGTGGTTGCACGGGTGATCATCGATCCGGAAAAGAGGAGAATAGTAAAAAAAGTAAAGATTCTTAATCTCATAATGGGGTGGTTTATTGGTTCAAAAAAATAGAATAATTGTGGATTTTAAATAGGATAATTAAATGATTATTTCCCTGATTTTGCTTTTACCGTAACATTAAGCCCGTTATTAATATTTACCACCGTAGGCACGCTCACTTCGGTAATAATGGGCAACCAGGTGCGGCCATTGTCGACAAAGGGGAAGGTGCCGCCATAAATACCACAGTCGGTACCATCAAGACCTGCAGCTATCGCGGGGGAACCCTCCAGTAAGTGAAAATTGTAATTGTCAGGGTCAACAAATACAGTATTCATCACTACATTCTGCTGATTGTCATTGCCAACCGAAAATTGGGTAGTGTTGCCAATATTATTGGTGTTGTTCATATTGGCAATTCCACTATTACCTCCATTTAGCAAAATGTTATTGTAAACCGAGTGGGTTATATAATTGCCTCCGGACATTTCGAATATTATTCCTTCATGATTTGTTTTCATTACGTTATTGCATACGATCACATTGGCAGGATATTGACAATAGATTGCTTTTGGTTTATAACCACCGGTATCGATTAGTATATTGTTTGAAATAAATACTTCCGAATTAGCCCAGATTGCTATCATTGACCCAACAGTCCAGTCACAACATGGGCGTGCAGAAATAATATAATTGGTATAGGCGTTTAGGCCGCCCA
>CAZSIK010000319.1:0-4469 GCA_964606515.1 uncultured Prolixibacteraceae bacterium | reverse complement strand
GACAAACAATTCATACTTTATGCCATCCAACATCAGTTCTTTTGGATCTGAAATTCAGTCTTTATGTAGCGAACTTCAGCAAATCAGCAACACCCTTGGCCTTTTATAAAATGCAAATAACACCATCTCAGCAGAAGTAGCCACGGAGTAAGCACTTTTGGGAAAAAAACCATAATCGGCTCTCAGATGAATATAAAATTCAAGGTAGTATTGTTTCTTTGGTGTTTATTTTCCTGGCCAACTGAATCAAGAAGCCAACAAATTTATCATTACCAAACCAATGAGCTTGAATTGGTTTATTTCGGGAAGCGGTATTCGTATCTGGTACCCCACGTAGTGGCCACTTTCCAGAATGCCATGCGTTTTCACAAGTCGCTATGGTCGTATCAGAATAATGGTACCCACGTAATGCTGACCGACTTCTCGGACTTCGGCAACGGAGGGGCCACCGCCTTACCCAACAATCAGTTATTCATTGGCATCGAGCCCTATGGATATGCATTCAGCATTATCCCGTCGAGCGAAAGGTTTCAGTGGCTATTTAATCATGAATTAACCCATATTTCGATGGCCGACCTGAGCAACCGTACCGACCGGTTCTGGAGAAAAGCCATGCTCGGAAAAATTGTCCGTAACGATCAGGCCCCCGTATCGGCTTTATGGAGCTACCTCACCGTGCCCAGGTGGTATGCTCCACGTTGGTACCACGAAGGCATTGCCTGTTTCATGGAAACCTGGATGAGCGGCGGATTAGGACGGGCCATGGGGGGCTACGACGAGATGTATTTCAGGTCGTTGGTCAATGAAAATAAACCTATTTATTCAGTGATAGGACTCGATACCGAAGGAACCACCATCGATTTTCAGGTAGGGGCCAATTCTTATCTTTACGGAACCCGCTTTGTCGATTACCTGGCTTTGGAATATGGCATCGATAAACTGAAAAAATTTTACATACGTTCCGACGACAGCAAGCGGTTTTATGGGGCCCAATTCAAAAAGGTTTATAAGAAACCGGTGAATGAAGTGTGGGGCGATTGGATCGAATGGGAAAAAGCATTTCAGAAAGCCAATATTGACCGGATCAAGGAGCATCCACTCACCCACTTCAAACCGCTATCGGATAAGGAATTGGGAAGTATATCAAAATATGGGTTCAACCCGGTTACCCGAAAATTGTATATGGCTGTTAACTATCCCGGTATTTTAAGCCGGATTGTAGAAATGGAGCTCACTACGGGCAAAACCAGGAAAGTGGCCAATCTTGATTCTCCAATGCTTTATTATTCAACTCATTTAACATACAGCCCCCTTCAGGAGAAGCTGTTCATATCGGAACAAAACAGTCAGTTCAGAAGCCTTGTCGAAATCGATATCCAAACAGGGAAAAAACGAACCCTACTCCATTTTTCAAGAACCGGCGACCTTGCATATAACAAGAAAGACCGGAGCATTTGGGGCATCATGCACGACAACGGCTACTCGATACTGGTAAGGATCCCAGAACCATACAACAAAATTATTCCCATGTTCTCGGCCGATTTCGGGAAAACCATATTCGACCTGGCCATTTCGAATAACGGAGAAATGATCAGCGCATCGCTCACCGGGATTAAAGGCGAACAAGCACTTATTATGTTCCAGACCTCAGAACTAGAAAGGGGCATAAAAGAATATAAAAAGGTATATGAATTGGAGGACAATACGTTGACCCAATTCCAATTCTCGACCGACGATCGGTTTCTGATCGGCACATCCTATTATACCGGGGTTTCGAACGTATTCAGGATACCGATCGACGGTTCCGATTTTCAACTTCTTTCAAACAGCGAATCGGGCTTTTTTATGCCTTTGCAAATCAATGCCGACTCGTTGCTGGTGCTGCAATTTCGACGCGATGGCATGATCCCTGGGCTCATTCCCTTGCAGGTAATCAACGATGCAAATCCTATTGAATATGTGGGAAACCAAATTGCAGCCAACGATCCCGAAGTTCGTTCATGGTCGCTCGACCCTCCTGGAAAAGTAACAATCGATTCGACCTTGTATACCGAAGGAAAGTATCATGCCCTTGCCCGCATGAAGCTTACCGGGGCTTATCCCGATCTTTCCGGCTTCAAAAACACCCTTGTTGCCGGATATCGTGTAAACTTCAGGGATCCGTCCGGTATCTCGAATCTGGATCTGTTTGTGGGAACCTCGGCCTGGTCGGATTACGCGAACGACCAAAAGATACACGCCCAGCTGAAATGGCGCTATTGGTTATGGGAATTGAACGCTGCCTATAACAAAACCGATTTTTACGACCTGTTCGGCCCCACCAAGAGAAGTCGTGCAGGATATTCGGCCGGAATAAATTATAACCGGAAAAATAGCTTGAGAAAGCCCCTCTTGGTCGATTTTGGGTTTAGTTTAAATACCTTCGGAAACCTGGAAGTTCTTCCAAGCTATCAAAATATATCGGCCCCGATAAAAAACCTGCATTCAGCCATGGGCCATATTGGCGCAAGTAAATTGAGACGCACCCTTGGGGCAGTGGAGGACGAGACCGGATTTGCCTGGGATCTCGGCGCAGGGATGATCCTGGCGAGAGGAAAAGTGTACCCGAGTCTGGAGTCCGAACAAGCATTCGGGTTTCTTGTTCCCGGTTTCAGGAACACCAGTTTTTGGATTCGCAACAGCATGGGGCAATCGTTCGGCGACCGTTCATCGGCCTTGTCGCATTTTTATTTTGGCGGGTTCAGGAACAATTACGTCGACTGGCAGCCTTCTGAGCAATACCGAAAAACCATTGCCTTTCCAGGAGTTGAGATCGACAACATCAAGGCATACAACTACATAAAAACAATGGGTGAACTAAACCTGAAACCCATACGCTTGAGAAATGTAGGCACTGGTTGGCTCTACCCCACGTTCATCAAATCGGCCCTTTTTACTACCCATTTAATAACCGATCCTTTACGAAGGGATTTCACGAGAAATATTTTTAATTTTGGAGGTCAGATCGATCTTCAACTGGTATTGTTTTCTTACCTGAAAACAACTTGGTCGGTCGGTTTTGCACGCAAATTGGAAAAAAACACACCGGGGAAAAATCAAGTTATGTTCTCGGTAAAGCTATTGGGGAATTAATCGAATTAGAATAATAAATAAGTATGATCATGAAAAAATCTCTTTTCCTTAGTGTCATTATTTCCATCCTCGTAATTACGGTGATGATTGGTTGTAAACCTTCAGCCAAAAAGAAAAGTCAGGAAGCCACTGTTGAAGTGGAAGCTTTCGATGTGCTGAAAATTAAAGACCAGATTGTTGAAACCATACAGTTTTTACCCAATGAACGCGAAGTAGTCGATTTCCTGATGAAAGCACAGGCTTCATACATCGTCGATCTGACCGTTTCGTCAGAGAAAGCAGAGAAATTACTTAGCCCGTCGAAACAAGCCTTTGCAATGGGTATGTATGCCTTCGACATGGAATATGCCAATGTGTATAACCGTGGCGACAAAGCCTACGAATCGGGAGAATTGGCCAGGGAAATGATCCGCAAATTGGGCCTTGAGAGTGAATTGTTCTCTTCTGAAAATTATATTGGCCGGATAAAAAACAATGTAGAAAACAAGGATTCCGTTGATTTTCTGGTGATTCAGGCCATGAATTTTGTTAATCAGAAACTGGCTGGCGGAAACCAACCCGATATTTTCGCGTATTCAACAACCGGGATCAATATTGAAGCTCTATTTGTGGTTTCACAATTGTCACAATTAACTGAAAAGAATGCAGAGTTGCTTGTAGTGCTTAGCCAGCAAAAAGAAAGGATTAATACCTTATTTTCCTTGTTGGAATTGATGTCGGCCGATCCAAACATAAAACCAATTTACGAAGAAATGCAAAGCGTTGTTGCTGTTTTTAATAACAACACTTCGATCAGCGCGGCCAATCTTGCCGAAATTGCGCCTGTCATCGAAAAAGTCAGAAATAGCATGATCCAATAACATCACGTTGTAGAGAAGCTGTCTTAAAAGGTCGTCCGTTCTCTCCTGCAACTTCATTTAGCCCTTGTGTATCAATCACCAACAATTATCAGACTATATGGGGCAAAAAGAAAAGACCGGGTGTAAAAAAACTATTGAGACAGCCTCTTTTTTTGCTTGTCATTGATGAATGAAAATATCTGGTCCAGATGAACGAAACCACTCTGAATGCATTGATCAACCTGTTTGCCCTTTTCTCTTCGGTAAGCGAATCGAAAAAAGATGAAGCCATCAGGATATTCTCCTTCTATTTACAATTGCACCTTGGACTAAGCTCTTCTGAAGAATACCTCAAACTTTTTGAAGAATTGCTTGACTTTTACGGGGTCGATGGAGAAGAAGCATTTCCTATCGACATGAACCAACAAGCCCGGGTAATCAGCGCAAATGTAAAAAGCAGGCTCAAAAAAGAGGAACAGGTAATGGTATTTCTCAGGT
>CAZSIK010000318.1:0-4518 GCA_964606515.1 uncultured Prolixibacteraceae bacterium | reverse complement strand
CAAAGAACTACTGGATTTCGGCAAAATTGCCGCTTAAAATTTAACGAACTATTGTGTGATATTACCTAAACTAAAATAATCGGTAGCTTGGGCTACATCAATATTAATTCCTTCAATCGTAGGCAAATAGCGAATAATAATTATTGGAACCTCTTTTGAATAACCTTCGGCCGGGGTGCTAAGAAACAGAGGAATTTCTTCTTCCACTATCGTTCCGGGCACAATCTGCGCATGGGTCAACGCAGCAGATGATAAAATGATTAAAATTAGAAATGCGCATGTTGTCTTCATAGCATTTTTTAACGTTGAGAGAATTCTTATAGAGGGTTTAAATAGGTGTTTAACCCTTCAATTAGAAAAAGTTATTCGACCATAATCTTTCCTGAGTATATTTTTCCACTTTGGTTTACTTTGTAGAAATAGATCCCACTTTTTAACCCACTTACAGAAATTTGTTTATTGTTGAGTAGATTTTCGGAAATGACCTTACTGCCTTGAAGGTTATAAATTTCGATTGAAGCGGGCTGTGCTGGTTCTTTTAAATCGAAAACCACATACTCTTTTACCGGATTGGGGTAAGTTTTTAGTTCGCCCAAATTAATTAAAGGAGAATTTACTATGTTTTGCTCTGAATAGTAGACTGTTATGTTTTGATAAACCACCCAAATTCCTTTATCCAAATTCCATTCGCTTGAAGCACCTCCTATCAGCTTATGGTGAAAGTATCTATCTAATCCTTCATAGTCGGCCGGAAGCAAAAGATCGCTATAAGTATATAAATTATCGTAGGTGTATTCATACTTTTCAATAGGATTCAATTGGCCTGTAACATCATCTATATCATAATAAACTTCCTGAATCATATCTCCATAAGTATTGTATAAATACTCATCCTTATAGCTGATTATCCAGCGAAGTGTGATTTCATCCCATTCATATGAAATATACTCTGTTTCATTTCCATCCGCATTATAGGCTTGTTCATATTTATAAGAAGCATCCCAGGTATTGGTAACTTCATTCCAATAATATGATAAAGAATGAGTTTGATCCCCTTTCTCGTTATAGTAGTATTCGTGCTTATTGTATATTACCCATTTGCTGTCAAGATCATTCCAATAGTAGGACTGCTCTAATATCTGGTTGCCTTTTGTGTCGAAAGTAGATTCGTATTTGTATGAAATTTCCCACTTATTTGAACTTGGATTCCAGTTGTAGGAAAAGAATTGAGTCTGATTATTATTTGAGTCGTAAACATATTCACTTTTATTATCTGCAAACCATTTTTGTAAATCAGTATCCCAATAGTAATCAATTTCCATTATTTCATTGCCAATCACATCGTAAGAATATTCATACTTTTCAAATACAACCCATTTGTTTGCATCGTTTTCCCATTCTGAATATATCTCCTGTGTCAATTTTCCTGATGCATTGTATGAGTCTTCGTACTTATATTCTGCAATCCATTTTCGCGAAACATTTTCCCATTCATAGGAAATCTCAACTGTCTGTTGCCCAATTGCATTAAATGTATATTCGTCTTTATATGATGGAACAAGTTGTTCTAAACTATCAACCCAATCATAATAGATTTCCTGTGTCATTTTACCATTTGCATTGTACGCATATTCTTCCTTAAAAGATGTATACCACTTGGATGTGGTTTCATCAAACGATTTTTCAACTAACGAATCGAGCCGTTGCTTTACCTCATGTGCTGATTTTAATTTGGGTTGCTGCCTTTTTGTAAACGAACTTCGGGGTGTGAAGTGTTTTTCACTCGCATAACGAATCTCGTTATGTTGTTTGTTCTGTTTTTGCAGGAAGAAACTTTTAGAACCATTTGAGTTTTTTAAAGATGCATTTGTGGCTAATGTGATCCCAAAAAACATTACAAAAAGAAGAGTAATCGAATTTTTCATTGGTATTTGTGTTTTTCTTAATTAATCATGTGATAAAAATACGGCATCCATCCCGCTTGTGCAATACAACTTTTGTTGTATTTTTATCAATAATCTAATTATTTATGGAAGACCTTGCTTTTTATAAGCTCATTTTAGACAAACTACCGGCCAATGTCTATGTGAACCAGATTGATGACCTGGTCGATTTTACCTCGTCGAAAAACATCTATTTTAACCCTCAGGCATTGGGGCAATTGAGTTATACCCGTGAGGAGATCGACCGGATGGGGCACGAGTTCTTTTTTAAAGTGATGCACCCCGATGATTTTAAAGTAGGTCCCGATTCAATTAGTTTTCTGGACATGAAAGAGGGTGAGTCGTATGGTGGTTTTCAGCGTATCCTCTATAAAGACGGGAACTATCATTGGAATTACGGGTATTCGGCTGTGCTGGAATGGAAAGATGGGAAACCTTGGCGTTTTGTGAATTGCAATATCGATGTGGATAACCAGATGAGCACCCTCGAACAATTTTTACAATTGGTAAGGGAGAACAACACACTTAGAAAAAAGCTGGTGCTTCAAATCCTGACCAGGAGGGAGCTGGAAGTTGCCAAACTGATTGCCGGGGGCAATACCGATAAGGAAATCAGTGCAGCATTATTCATAAGTCTAAAAACGGCTAAAACCCATCGCAACAACATCATCAAAAAACTGAATTTGCGGAACACAGCCGATCTGGTTCGTTATATGATGGGAAATGCCTTGAACTAAGGGTCCCTGAGCTTGTCGAAGGGCATCTCGACTACGCTCGATGACCCTTGACCTTGAGCGTAGTAGAAAGGAGCGTAGTAGAAAGGAGTGAACATATTATGCAGGGAAGGTTCCCTCCGCTTTCCTCAAATGGTTTTCGGTGTGGAACATGCTTACGTTGATGAGGAAAACGTTGCCGGCGGTCAAAAGGTAGTCGAGGAACATGTACAGCGTTACTGCCATGGCAAGCCCTTCGGCAGGGATCCCGAACTGCCTGAACGAAACGGTAAACAACAAAACCCCCATCCCTGCCGAAGGGGGCACGGCTATGGTCAGTATCGCGCAGAGCAGGATCATGGGCAACAGATCGACCACGCTGTAAGCCAACTGGTAATAATAACCCATGTACAACGATACAAGAAAAAGCACTATCATCATGAATGGCTTCAGGAACAGTGCCCCTACCGGGATTGAAAAGTTGGCCAGATAGCCGCGGATCCCCTGCTCTTCGCGGGCAATATGGTTGTGCAGACTATAGGTGGTGCTCGAGTTGGCCGTGGTAAGCGCAATAAGCAATACCGGCAATATTGTTTTCAGATAGCTTACCGGGTTCACTCGTTCAACCACTGCCACGCTTAACAATCCAACGGCAACTATTACTATAAAGGTCGAACAAATCAGCAGCACAACGCCTAAGGCATTGATCAGTTCATATCCTTTGCCTGAAAGGTAAACCGAAAGCAGGGTAGAGAAAATGATGAACGGCATCAGTGAGCAGACGATCTCCAACAGTTTGGAGAAGAGCTGGTCGGTTTCGCCAATGGCTTTGGTGATGACAGGGAAAGTTCCTTTAAGGGTCAGCAGGGTGATGCCAATGATCAGCGCTAACAGGATTACCTGGAGCGTGTTGGCCTCGACAAACGCACCGGCAATGTTCGAGGGTGCAATATTAAGGAGCATCTCACCAATATTACCCCAGACATTCCCATCGACTGTGTGCAGCTGGCTTCCCAGCAGGAGCGGAAAATGAAACATGGCAGCCAGCAGGGCCAACACCATGGCCAACAGCAGAAAGCCGGCAAATCATCCAAACAGCTTTTTCAGAATATGCTTCATCCGTGAGATGTTTTCCATGTTGAAAAAACTGGCCACCACCGAAACAAAAAGAAACGGGATCACGATGGCTTTGAGGAAACCGAAGAATGCCTTCTTGACGGGTTCCAGCAGGTATTGGTTAAGATTGATCCCTAACCCGGGGAAAAACCGGTGCAAACCCAACCCAATCGGTGATGCAGCCACCAGGGCAATAACCAGCCCGATAAACGGGTTCATTTGTTTTGCCCTGGTAGTATAAGAAACTAGGTTTACCCCGTTGGTGTATGAATAGTCAACAGTCGAGAGCCCGATCAGAAGGTACTGCCCTACAAAGCCAAAATCGGTTTTGTCCATCTTTGTCGAGGGGAGAAGCAACGGGTTGGAGGGTTCGCCCTTATAGTTCATTAACACGGTGATATAACTGAACTTCTCCGGATGGTGACCTGAAAAAGATCGCCAGGGTTGCTGTTCTCGGACCAGCATAGGATGGTCTCCTCGGTAATTACAAGTTCACCAGCCGAAATCGCCTTCACTTTCTGGGTGATCTGATACGCGTACATCCGCCCCTTTTCTTCCAAAAGCTTCAGTACGATGGTGGTCGGGTTTCCTTTATACAATTGGTTCGGTCCCATATACCTAAGAATTTTATGTAAACATACATAAAATTCTTAGGTAATAAGACACAAAAAACTTTAATCTAAATGATTTTTTTTGAATTAGGAGCTAAATAAATATTCATGCACAATTCTATGATTGATAAATGC
>CAZSIK010000317.1:2475-4530 GCA_964606515.1 uncultured Prolixibacteraceae bacterium | reverse complement strand
ATTGAACGACAGGAAAATTTGATCAAGCAGATTAGATTAACTGGCAGGAACAGCTATTCGCTCGAAAAAAGGATCATATCCAAAGCTGGAAAGATGTATTGGTTCAATGAATTTGCCAAGTATTTCAAACACGAAGGAATTCAATACCAAATTTTTCTTTTACGCGATATTTCTTCAGAAAAAGAAAATGAAATTGAACTAAAAAGGGCCAAACAGAAAGTTGAAGAAGCCGAAAAATTAAAAACGGCCTTCCTCGATAACATGCCCCACGAAATCAGAACCCCCTTGCATGCCATTACCGGTTTCACCAGTCTGCTCAGCGATGCCGGCCTTAGTACTAATGAACGACTTGAATATGTAAAGTTCATCCAGGACAGCAGTAACGACATCCTTAACCTGATCGACAACATTATCGAGATCGCCAAGCTCGAAACCAACCAGGTTAACCCTAAAAAAGAAAAATGTTATGTGAACAGCATCTTCGATAAATTATACAACGATTTTCAGATCAAACAAGAATTGCTTGAAAAAGAACATATTCAGCTAAAAATGATCAAGGCTGAAACCGACCCTCTCTTTTCAATCTATACCGATCCTGAAAGATTGCATCAGGTAATGAACCATCTGCTAAACAACGCCTTAAAATTCACCGAAGAGGGAGAAATCCAATTCGGGTACAAGATGCCCCAAAACAACATGATTGAATTTTTCGTAATCGATACGGGAATTGGTATTCCAGCCGATCAACAAGACCTTATCTTTAAAAAGTTCGGAAAATCAGGCAACATTAATACAAACAAAAACAGGGGAAGTGGCCTCGGGCTCACTTTATCAAAAAAAATAATTGAATTGATGGAAGGACATATCGAATTGGAATCGATTGTTGGCCAAGGAAGTACCTTCCGCTTTTTCCTTCCGATCGAAACCGACAACCGGATCAGCATCAACAGGCCTTCCATCACCGGAGAAACCAACTGGAGTTCCAAAACCATTCTGGTTGCTGAAGATACCGAGTCGAATTACTTTTTCATCGAAGCTTTTCTTGAAAAAACCCATGTAAACCTAATATGGGCACAAGATGGCAACGAAGCAGTTGACCTCTTCAAGGAAAACCAGGAAAAAATCAACATGGTTTTAATGGACATCATGATGCCTGAGAAAGATGGTTTTGATGCCACACGCGAAATCAAAGCCCTTAGTCCTGATACCCCGGTTGTGGCACAAACCGCTCTGGCCTTACCCGATGACGAAGAAAAATGTTATGCTTCGGGGTGCGATTATGTGCTGGTCAAACCCATCAACAGCGAAGACCTTATTGCCACCCTCCGAAGGTTTATCAATTGAAGCCCCCTTAGGGTGCTTTTATTTTGCCCCAACGATAATTCGCTGAACATGATTCTGTTGCTCATTTCTTGCCACAAGAAAGTACATTCCGGGAAGTAAGGTTCCTAAGTCGAGCAAGGAATAACTTGCATTCTCTACACCATGTTCAAGCATCTTCCTGCCTAAAAGATCGAAAACCAGAAGTTGAACCCTGGATTCATTTTGCCTGAAAACAACCTTAAGAACATCCTTCACCGGAATGGGGTAAGCCGTGGCAAAAGGTTTGTTCTCGTTCACTGTATCATTTTGATGGTTCAAGATCGCCGAACAAATAGTCGATTGCAGCAATAAAGCCATATTGGCCGTGGATTCCCCCAAGACCTGAGCACTGCTAAGCCATTTCCCATTCTTTCTGAAAAGCAAGGTGTTTTCAAGAAACACGGGCCTGTTCATTGAATGAAAAAGCACCAGAGAATCTTGATTATCAGGGAGGACTATCCCGATGAAAAAATTTCCCTCCACATACAAAGTTTCCGGGAAGGAAAGGTAGTTCATCGCGTTTTGCATAAGGTATTTCATCGGAAAGCGGTATTCCTTCAGTAAATCGTCTGGTTGTTGGTTTGTCCCAGAATAAACCTTGAGCAAAAGCTCGCAATCCTGGCTAACGTTCTGTTTCCGGGCAATGCCTAAGGCAACACCCGACAAATAACACGATTTGAAGCCAGCAAACTT
>CAZSIK010000317.1:0-2465 GCA_964606515.1 uncultured Prolixibacteraceae bacterium | reverse complement strand
CGCACCGTAGCGAACCCCCTATCTCCGATATTCCCGGTTAACCAACTTTTTTCTTTTTCAGTAACCGTATCGAACATAGCAACTTGCTGATCATCTTTTTGAAAATTTGAAACCAAGTTGCACGACTGAGCGGAAGAATTGTAATAATCGAACCCATCACATTCCAACACATTGGTTTTCATGGGATCGAGCCAATATTTAAGCTGTTTCCCGGGTTCTTTATTATAGGAAAACAACTTATCGAAACGGGTGAACAGATCGTAGGAAATCGAGGTGCATGAGGCAGCTCCACCATGCAACACCCCAACAAATTTTCCATTTCTCAGGAACAATCCGGCACCGGATGAACCAAACTCAGTAGTTCCCATTTCCCAGTTATGTACTTTCCAACTTCCATACCGGATATAGTTTGAAGAATAGCGCGTTGAATCGCACGTTCCTGCATCGTGCGAAATTTTCTTCGTGTCACCATTGGGATGATGAATACACCAACTGTCGGACGGGGGAATTTTCCGTGCATCCCACCCTGCCCAATATGGACGAAAAGAGGCAGGAGGCATTTCGTTCAGCTCGACCAACAACAAATCGAGACTATCGAAAGTGGCTATGGCCTGAGAACCACTAAGTGTTTGAAGATCAAATCCTTCAAGATTAGTACAAAACGGGCTTTCATAATTGAAATCAAATACCGCACTTTGAGCCCCTTTGGGATTATCAAATACATGCAATGCCGAAATCACATAGGGTTTGCCATCATGGTTCAGGTTGTTGATCAGCGTACCGGTCCCCAGCTCATCGGTGGCATAAATACGAATTACCGACCGACGTTCCTTCTCGAGGCCGGAATCAAATTCACAATTCACGTTGATGTTGCAACTGCCTGAATTTCTTCTTGGCCAGCGGTTACTCATCGATAAAACATCAAGGTAGGCATGAGCCACTTTGCTAATTTCCAATTCTGCCTTTCCTGAAAATTCAAGAGGTTCTTCATACTGAACAAGCAGCCGATCGCCTGGTACAGGACTCACACCCAATTGTTTGTGATATTTATTGTTCTCGTGTGTAAATGCACCTAAAACGAATTTCCGGTCTTCCGAAATAATAAATAATCTAGCCCCAACAGGAAGTTGATATTTTCCGAAAACCAGGTTAATCGAATAAGCACCTGCCGATTCAATCGCGAGCTGCCAAATCCGGTAGCCGTCTTGTTCAATCCAATTCCCTGAGTTCTCCGGATTCAGGCAAACATCGAACGCGTGGGCAAACTTGAGGCTTTTTTCATTCAAAGAATGATGCTCAGGAATCTCAGACTGAACAAAGGGGGGCATTTTTACCACTTTAGCCAGGGCTGAAACCGATTTAAATTCACGAAGCGCTATGGGCTTTCCTCCATACGAAAGTTGCCCTTTCGATGAAAAGCTAATGAGTAAGGACAACATTACAAGCAAGAAAAGCTTTTTCACAGGGATCAAAAGATGATTCATTTCTTTTTTGCCTCCAATAATTCTTTTAACCTGAACATCTCGTCGCGGAATTGGGCCGCCTGGATGAAGTCAAGCTCTTTCGCACTTTTTTCCATCAACTTCCGTGTATTCACGATGGCTTTTTCCAAAGCGGCGGCACTCATATATTGAACTACCGGATCGGCAGCGATATCAGCCTTCGTTTCTTCCTTATAGGCTATCCGGTCAGTAGCCGGCTGCCCTTCCTTATGTTTCCTGCCAGGCACCCCCACTCTTTCGCGCGAGGGTTTCACAATGGGGGTAGGCACCAGATCATTCTGTATATTGTACCGGATTTGCTTTTCCCTTCTCCGGTTAGTTGCTTCAATGGTTTTTTGCATCGACTGGGTAATTTTATCGGCGTACATGATGACCCTTCCATCGATATGGCGGGCAGCCCGCCCTGCGGTTTGAACCAGCGACCGCTCCGAACGCAGGAAGCCTTCCTTGTCGGCATCGAGGATGGCCACCAACGAAACCTCGGGTAAATCGAGCCCCTCGCGCAACAAGTTAATTCCCACCAAAACATCGAAATCGCCCCTACGCAAGCCTTCAAGAATTTCAATTCGTTCAAGGGTATCGACATCCGAATGGATATAACTTGTTTTAATTCCCATGCGGAGCAAATATTTGCTCAGTTCTTCAGCCATTCTTTTGGTCAAAGTGGTAACAAGGGTTCTTTCATTTCTTTCCACCCTGAGCGATATTTCGTGCATCAGGTTATCGATTTGATTTTCACTTGGCCTGACTTCAATCACAGGGTCGAGCAGACCGGTTGGCCTGATCAGTTGCTCCACCACAACTCCCTGCGACTTCTCCAATTCATAATCGGCAGGGGTGGCACTCACAAAAATCACCTGATTGATGACCCCTTCCCATTCCTCGAACCTAAGAGGACGGTTATCGATTGCAGCCGGCAACCTGAAACCATATTCAACCAGATTCAGTTTGCGGGAACGGTCG
>CAZSIK010000316.1:0-4561 GCA_964606515.1 uncultured Prolixibacteraceae bacterium | reverse complement strand
AAAAGTGTACAACAGTGCAAAAGTACGGGTTTTTTCTATATGCTTGAAAATCAACTTTGCACACTTCAAGTTGTACAACAGTGCGGAAAAGTGCGGAAAAAGTACGGGCTTAAAGTGTTGATAAATAGCACTGTACAAAGTGTACGTTCTTTTGTACACTTTTTTTCTTCTATTTTTAATACCCTTGTTTTAAAAATAGTTGTTATAAAAAAAGAGTATTATGTTATATTGACTGCCAATGTTTTAAAATATTGCTTTTGCCGGGGCCTTTTTCTCAACCTTTGGCCGAATGGTTTTTCCCGGCCCGCCCTTCCCGGGTTGTTTTGATTTTTGGCTTTGTACGGTTGTACTATTTCTATTTTTTCAGGCAATTGGGGTAGCAAGGGGAAAAACCGCGCGGGTGAAAACCCAATAATTGGCATGGTTCAAAGTGAACCATACTGTTTTTATTGCGCGGCCTGATGGGCCGCGATAGGGGCACAAAAAAGCCGGGAAAAATGTTTCCCGGCTTTGGTTGTTTTTGTAGGAATTACTTTTTGAGAATTCCTATCTCGTGCTTTAAAAACTTTGAATACTGCCCATACATGAAACGGTAAAAAGGTTCTATATTTTCTTGTTTGCGGGCCAATTCCAGAGAATCGATATATCCTAACCGGTCGGATTTGAATACAACAGAGAGAGGCAACCCGAAATAAGCCTGAATGTAGTTCATTAACAGCCGCGAAGTACGCCCGTTTCCATCGCCGAACGGATGGATACTAACAAAATCGAAATGGAGTTCGAAAGCCAGGTTGTTTTTTTGTTCGAAGGTACCAACGGTTTTAAGAGCTTTGTTTGTGTGGTCGCAAAGTTTTGCAACCATAGCGGGTACCTTTTTGTCGGGAAACATACGGTTACCGGCCCTTACCGTACTTTTGCGAAAATCGCCGTTGGCCGTGTTGTAATTACCGGCCATCGCGTTTATTTCCCCTCCGGTGTTCTTCATAACCATTGCCCCAATTTCGCCGATAAAACCGGGTGTTAAAGGTTGTTGTTCCTTTGCCCGTTCCATTACAAACTGCATGGCTTTGTAATAGTCGGTTACCATTAAATGATGTTCGAACGGCTTTTTGGGTGCCGGTTTCCCGTACTCCAAAAGGTTGACCACCTGCGATTCGGTAAGGGTGCTCCCCTCGATACTGGTCGAATGATGGGTAATTGAATACCAGGTGTACTTTCTGAAATCGACCATTCCGCGAGAAAGTTTTTGGTACTCTTTTGCAAGTTGTTCTATTTGTTGTGTGTTCATTGTAATATTGTTTCAGCAAAGTTAACAAAACAGGCTGAAATATAACCTTTCAGCCTGTTATGGTTATATCACTCTGTTTTTTCTGGATGAACGATTTCATCTAATAATTCTACAAGGTAGTAGAGCGAGAACAACGATTGTTTTTCTTCGTCGCCAAGGTCGCTGCCGGTTTCGAATGCTGCCATTCGGAAACAGGTTTTAAGATGCCGGTGTAAGGTGGGCAGCTCTACTGGTGTGAAATACGCGGCTATCGCTTCCGATGCTGTATTACTGCTCATGGCAAACCTCCTTTACACCGTAAACCTGCATTGCTTTCAGCTCGTTTACTTTTGCCGATGATTTTAACAGGTAGGTTCGCGACTGCTCGAAAATGCGCCTGGCTTCGTCCTTGTACTGCTCGGCCCGTTTCACTGCCTTTTCGAGTTCTTTGGGATTGGTAACGTTGAACATTTCGCCCCACACGGGGTAAAATGCTGCCTGCTGTGCAGGGCTTGTTTTCTCTGTGTAAGTCATATACTCAAGAGATTATTATTTGTAGGTCAGGAGTAAAAAGAACGGCCCTGCCTTTCCCGCTGACTTACACCTAAGAGGCAGTGGGCGCATTAACGCACCACACGGGGGTTCAGAGCCGTATATTTTAAACCAATGTACCAGGCATAAAAATACCCGCAGCACGGTTAAAATGGCGGGTTGTGATCCGCCTCTCAGTATGTAAGTCGCTGCGAATATATGAAAAAGAATTTGAAAGGTGCAAACAAAATTGCTTTTTTAACATCGAATTTCTATTTATCAAGATAGTGGCCTCGTAACGAATGTACTTCAATGAAATTTCGATCTTCGTAAACCTTGTACAAAATGCGGTGTTCTTTGTTAATTCGTCGCGACCAATAACCTGTTAAGTCGTATTTTAACGGTTCGGGCTGGCCGCTTCCATTATATGGGGTTTGGCTGATTTCTTTAAGCAACGATTGTATTTTACTTTGAGCTGCCTTGTTCCCGGTATTTCTCCAGTATTTTAGGTCGTTTAAGGCTTCGGTTTTAAAAATTACTTCCATAGATTGTCTAAATCAATTTTTACACCGGGTTGCTTTTCGCTACGCCTTATTTTTTGTACAAACTCTTTGTTGTATGGAGAGGCTTGTTTTTCTTCGACCTCGGCACCTGCCAATATTGCACTGTTCAAAATGCTTTTTATCAAAGGGTTCCTTGCATCGTATTTTAATGTAATTGTTGCCATGATAATCTTATTTTTTTCGCAAATTTAATGAAAATACAGTTTAAAATCACTCTTTGGTTACTCGAATTCGATCTTCATCTGGCTATTGTTGACCTTCCAGTTCTCGAACGAAAGTTCCTTGATCTGGTTGAGCTTAATGTTTGCCTCTTTTAATCGTTTTTTGGTGTGGTTAAAGTCGGTTCTGATCCGTTGAACTTCTTCGATTTGCGATTCGAGAGCGGTTTGTTTATGTTCTAAAAATTCCGATTGGTCGGTAAAGTGATGAAAAAGGGCTTTGTAACATTCGAGCCTATACCGTGAAACTGCCTCCTGTGCTTCGGGCTTCACGTTTTTGGGGTTGATTGTAAACAGCCATCCGAAAACAAACATGAAAGGGATGGTTTGCATTTCGTAGGTTTTTCCATCGCGTCCAGTTGTGGGCGTGAGGCCTACAACTGACCCCAAAATTTCATCTTCTTTTACCTTTTGAAGCTGTCGTGAGAAATCTATCTCCAGAGCTTCGCAAATGGGTTTTATGGCAACCCGTTTTTCTCCGTTTTCGATAACCAGGATATCTACATTATTTACCCTGGCAATTGTTTTTGTTTTTTCCATTGTTGTTAATTTTTATTGGTTGTTTGTATGAAAAGGAAATTGAAAGGTGAAAACAAATTGGGTTGAAAGTTGTAACTTTGCAGAGAACAAAGACGTTTAGGACGTTGAGAGCGGGGTTCGTGCATCGGCTCGTTGTTCTGAGAAAGTTTTATTTGCAGCCTAAAAACTGTTGAACTTCTTTAAAAAACCTTAATTGCTTATATGTCGGATAACCCAACTCGTTGAGTGGTGGCGGGAGCTGTTAGGGTTTTTCTATTTCTAACGAAGCGGGCAACATTAGCAAAAACGGGATGCATCGTTCCCAATGCAACGCGTAATAATTATAGCCCAAAGCAATGTTTTGGTAATAGGCGGGGCGGTTGTCCCAGTAATATTTTTCTGAGTTGACAGACCATGCCGAAAGCCCTAATTTTGAAACCAAAAACCATTTTTCGATAAGCCTGGCACTGCGCCCGTTCCCATCGGTAAAAGGGTGGATCAGTGCAACCCAAAGGTGGATATTCGAAGCAAAATAGAATACTTCTTTGTTGCTTAAATCGCGGCTCAACAGTTCATCAATATCATCGAACAGTTTAGTAAATTCTGGTTTTAAAAACTGAGGCTCCACGGCCAAATAAACGGGTTTTAGGGTTTTTGAATCGCGGATTCCTACCTGTTCTTTTCTTAAAACGCCTCGCTCTTTAATAGGCACCAATGTTTTTGATAACAAAGCGTGAGCTTTAAGAAAATTTGTGCGGTTCAGTTTGTTTTCCGATGCAAATTTATAAGCCTCCATTAAGGTTTCAATTTCTTGTACCTCTTTTTTCTTTGCAGATGTTTTCTTTTCCCTGTTACGGAAAAAGCTGTTTGCATCCAGTGTATTCCCTTCAATTTTTGAAGAATATAGCGACGATGAAATAATATAATATTCAAAATCCTCGAGCGTGAAATTGGTTTTGTCCCTGAATTTGGCCGATACTTTTAACCAGTCAATATTTACCTGGTTCGAATATTCGGGTAAGTAATCGGAAGAAATAAATTTAAGGTGCTTTACCATTTTACGATTATTTTGTTTTTACAAAGTTAATTAAAAAGCGTTAGTTGTGGGCGTGAGGCCTACAACTGAAAAGAATTAAAAAAGGCTTAATTGAAATTCTACTAAAGATTTATCCAACCCGATCAACTTATAGGTTGATTTTTTCTTTTCGTGTTTAAGCTCTTTTAACTGTTTATAGTCAGGATTATAGCTTAACCGCTGTTCGATTGTTTTTATTTGTTCCTCTATTTTTGTTTTTTCGAAAAGTATCTCTTTTCTCCTTGTTATTGTTCCGTGAAAATGGTTGTATAAAAGGTTGTAGCATTCAAGTTTGTATTTTTTTAGTTCAGTTGATTCTGATTTAATTTGGAAATTGATTATTCGTTAGTATACCAGTATGGGTAAACACTTGCAACCACCAATCTTT
>CAZSIK010000315.1:0-4567 GCA_964606515.1 uncultured Prolixibacteraceae bacterium | reverse complement strand
GTCAGGGCAAGAATTCGGGTATCGGGAAGACGTTGGCGCAACTCGGCTATTTTAAGGTATGAAGGTCTGAAATCGTATCCCCATTGTGAGATACAATGGGCTTCATCGACCGCAATCAGGTTTACGTTTAACTGGGGAAGTCTCTCGAGAAACCGTTCTGTAGAGATCCTTTCAGGCGATAGGTACAGAAATTTATAATCGCCCCATGTAGCATTGTCGAGAGCCACCTTGATCTCTTCCCAGCTCATCCCTGAATAAATGGCCAAAGCTTTTATGCCCCTTTTCTGCAAGTTCTGCACCTGATCTTTCATTAAAGCGATTAATGGGGTAATGACAAGGCAAAGCCCATCGGTTGAAAGCGAATACACCTGATAAGTAATCGATTTTCCACCACCAGTTGGCATTAGGCCGAGGGTATCCTTCCCCTCAGCAACCGAGCGGATAATCTCTTCCTGAAGATCCCTGAATGCGGGATAACCCCAGTATTTGACCAATATTTTTGTATAGCGGTCCATATAACTTTTAAGCCTGTTTCGGAAAGCCAATTTAGCAAAAAAACGATTGGAACAAAGAACTATTTTTTGATTGACATGCTTTTACAAATAAAGAAGTTCTATTTGTCGGTTTTTTTTAATTTTGCATGAAATTTAAAAACACGGCAACATGTCATTCATCTCCGAAAAAATTGTTTCCGAAGGCCTTACCTTCGACGATGTATTGCTCATCCCTGCCTACTCAGAGGTATTGCCCCGTGAGGTTAACCTAAGTACCCGTTTTTCGCGTTCAATCGTGTTAAACACCCCGATTGTTTCAGCTGCCATGGATACCGTTACCGAGTCGAAAATGGCCATTGCCATTGCCCGCGAAGGAGGCATCGGGGTAATCCACAAAAACATGAGTATTGAAGATCAAGCCAAACAGGTAATGATTGTAAAAAGAGCCGAAAATGGCATGATCTACGACCCCATCACCGTGGGCATCAACAAGAAGGTATCGGATGTATTGGAATTGATGAAGACTTACAAAATTGGCGGCATTCCTGTTGTCGACGATGAAGGCCGGCTGGTAGGGATTGTCACCAACCGAGATCTACGTTTCGAAAACCGTTTCGATAAACCCATATCAGAGGTCATGACCTCGAAAAACCTGGTAACCACCACCGAATCAACCGACCTCGACAAAGCAGCCTACATCCTGCAGCAAAATAAAATCGAGAAACTTCCTGTCGTCGACAAGAACAACAAACTGATTGGCCTTGTAACGTATAAAGACATCACTAAAGCAAAAGATAAACCCCTGGCCTGTAAAGACCAGAAAGGAAGGCTCAGGGTTGCTGCCGCAGTAGGGATAGGAGCCGACACCATGGAACGCATCGAAGAATTGATCAAGGCCGATGTAGATGCCATCGTAGTTGATACTGCCCATGGCCACTCAAAATACGTACTCGAAACCTTACGAAAAGCAAAGGCAAAATTTCCTGAGAAAGATTTTGTAGCCGGAAATATCGCTACGGCCCAAGCTGCCACCGACCTTGTTTTAGCCGGTGCCGATGCAGTGAAGGTAGGTATCGGGCCCGGTTCAATCTGCACCACAAGAGTTATTGCCGGGGTCGGGGTCCCTCAGCTATCGGCCATTTATAGCGTTTCCAAAGCATTGCGCGACAGCAAAATACCAGTAATTGCAGACGGAGGCCTACGTTACTCGGGCGATATCGTGAAAGCTCTTGCTGCCGGTGCCGACTCGGTCATGGCTGGAAGCCTTTTCGCAGGCGTGGAAGAGTCGCCGGGCGAAACCATCCTTTTTCAGGGAAGGAAATTCAAATCGTATCGGGGAATGGGTTCGATCGAAGCCATGCAACATGGGTCGAAAGATCGCTATTTTCAGGACATGGAAGAAGACATCAAAAAACTGGTGCCCGAAGGGATCACCGCCAGGGTTCCGTACAAAGGAACCCTCGATGAGGTATTGTTTCAACTTATTGGCGGCATTAAAGCTGGTATGGGCTATTGTGGGGCAAAAGATATCAAAACCCTGCACCACTCAAGGTTTACCCGAATAACCGGTGCCGGGGTAACCGAAAGCCATCCCCACGATGTGGCCATTACCCAGGAAGCCCCCAATTACAGCACCAGACAATAACATATTTAAATAAAACGTTGTTCGGATTTAAAATTACCAGATCAAATAACATAAAGAACTATAGTAACATGAAGAATTATTTAGTACTGTTATCGTTTATCTTTCTTTTATCGAATTTCAGCTCTGCCCAGAAAAACACCCTTATCGAACTGGGCAATAAAAAAATTTCAATCGATGAGTTTGAAAGGATATACCAAAAGAACAATTCCCAGCTCTCCGATCAGAGCGAAGTAAAAACTCCTTCGGAATACCTCGATATGTTTGTCGATTTTAAGTTGAAGGTTATCGAAGCTGAATCGAGGGGACTCGATACCATGAAATCGTTTGTCGAAGAATTGGCTGGCTACCGCGAGGAATTGGCCCGGCCTTACCTTACCGACATCAGCTATACCGACTCGATGATAAAAACGGCTTATTTTAGAACGGTTAACGAGGTAAATGCCAGTCATATCCTGATCATGGCCGACGAAAATGTTTCTCCAGAAGACACCTTGGTCGCCTACAATAAAATACTCGACATCAGAAATCAATTCCTTGCTGGTCAGAAGAGCTTTGAGGAGCTGGCCACCCTGTATTCCGAAGATCCCTCGGCACAAAGCAACGGCGGAAGCTTGGGTTATTTCAGGGCCTTCCAGATGGTTACCCCCTTCGAAAATGCAGCCTTCAACACCAAGCCCGGAGAGGTAAGTATGCCCATGAGAACCCGCTTTGGTTACCACCTGGTTTACACCAAAGACGTGAGGCCCGTGAAACCCGACATCCGGGTAGCCCACATCATGAAAATGTTCGCCAATCCCCAGGCTGCAAGCGAGGAAGAGGTAACCCGGCTGAAGTTATCGATCGACAGCGTGTATCAACTGGTATTGAAAGGGGAAGATTTTGGAATGCTGGCCCAAAAGTATTCCGACGACCGTCGCTCAGCTTCCAACAATGGCGAGATGAACTGGATCGGCTCCTCATTTGGCGTACCCGAATTCACCAGTGCCGCTTACGCGCTTGAGAAAGATGGCGATGTGTCGGGTGTGGTGAAAACCAGCTACGGCTGGCACATCATTAAACGGTTGGAGATGCGTGCAGTACCTACCTTCGAATCGCTTGAAGAACAACTTACCAACCAAGTTAAATCAGATCCGCAAAGAAGTGCTTCAAGCAAAACCATCTTCGTGAATAAGCTAAAAAAACAATATGGTTTTACCGATAATAAAGCCAACATGGAGCAACTTGCCCATTATATTACAAGTGAACTGAACGATTCGCTTACCCGCTATCTGCCTTCCGCGATAATGGATATGGACTTGTTCACCTTTGCCGGAAAAAAATTCACGGTAAGTGACTTTGTCGGAAACTTGTTCAATACCTATACAGAACAGGAAAAATTGGCCATCCCTTCAATCGTTAAGAAAATCAACGAGTTTGAGGAAAAAGCAATCACCGATTATGAAGACCGGATGCTTGAAAGCAAATACCCCGATTTTGCCGCCTTGATGCAGGAATACCACGATGGTATCCTGTTGTTCACCATCATGGAACAAGAAGTTTGGAACAAGGCCATGACCGATACCGCCGGGCTAGAAATATTTTATGCAAAGAACCCCAGCCTGTTCAGCTACGGAGAACATTTCGAGGGGATGATCATCGAATGCAACAGTAAGGAAACCAAGGAAAAAGTAGAATCGATACTGACTTATGGAGAAACCAATCCTGAAAATATCAAAATGCAGATCAGCTCCGATAGCGTAAGCAGCGTGACGATCAACAAAGGACGTTGGGAAAAAGGCGACAATGCCATAGTGAATTATTTAACTTGGAATGGAGAAAAACCAGAAGGATTCGATGAGAACCTGGTGGTGCTCCACGGCGAAATCAAACAAAGTGCCGTTAAAAAACTAGATGAAGCCCGAGGTCTCTACGTTTCAGAATACCAAGATCATCTTGAAAAACAATGGATTAAAGAACTTCGCGAAAAATTTCCTATCAAAGTCAACAAAAAGTTGCTAAAAAAGGTTAAACCAATCAATCAATGAGGAAATTAATACTTTTTCGTGTTTTGTTCACGTTCATCCTTGTGATACAGCTTTCTGGGTGCAGAATCGAGGTAAACCGGCGACATACCGATAAAGCAATAGTTCAGGTAGGAATTAAATTCCTTTATGAATCGGAATTGAAACGGGAGTTGCCCGCGAACATGAACCCTTCCGACTCGTTGCTTTTCGTTCAGGATTACATCAATGCCTGGATCAAACAACAGTTATTGATCCAGGAAGTGGAAAAGAGACTCCCTCTCGATGAAAAAAATGTATCGCGCGAAACCGAAAAATACCGTCAGGAATTGCTGATCCATAAATACAAAAACTACCGTGTGGGCGAAGTAATCGAAAACCTCATCCCATACAGCGAAATTGAAAAATACTACTTCAATAACCTCGAT
>CAZSIK010000314.1:0-4575 GCA_964606515.1 uncultured Prolixibacteraceae bacterium | reverse complement strand
GCCCCCAAGGTTGATTTCCGAAGTTTGGGGTTCGCCTAGGTAGGCAAAGTCGCTCCTTAGGTTGAAATACGAAAAGGGCACATCGATACTGCCGGTGTGCAATACGCAGTCCTCCGACTGAAGGCCACCGACTTTCGGGTCGATCTTCCAGTTCTTGGCTTCAATTTTCCATGCCTTGTCGGCATTATAAATTCCCCCGTCTTTCAGTTCGACCATAATGGGCGTATTTCCTGAAACAGGCGCTATTGTATTATTTTTCAATACCAGTTTCCCAATCTTAATTTCTACATCGCCCGCATTTTTTAATTTGGCCATTAAGGTGGGCGATAAGGTAATTTCATCGCCTTCGATAAAAGAAGTGGCTGCTTCGGCTTTAGTTTCGAAATTGATGAACTTGAATTTCAGACTGCTGGCCAGTCCTCCTGATGTAAGGTTACACAGATTAAATTTCACCACATCGTTCCCATTTCCTTTTTTTGATGAATTGAATACATCGATAACAGGGGTGAGCAGGGCCATGTTGTTAATTGTGGTTTTATTGCAAAAGTTAAAGTTGACCCCCTCAATGTTCAGATAAGTACTGGGATATTGGAACGAGTTATCGACAATGGCCACCATAGCATTCAACTTCCCTTTTCCCTCGTTTGTCGGATCTTTAATGATTTTCAGGAGTGAATTACCGGGTGCGTCAATTCTTACATTGAAAGCTTTGGCGTATTTCAGCTTTAAATTCCGTTTTGTTAAATACACCTCGTTCTGATCGGGAACACCGACTGGTTTTCCATTGATTAACTGAGTGGAAGGAGCAAAAAGAACATCGTCGAATTCAAGGATCAGTGGTTCCAATGGGTTAAAACCGGGACTATGCCCTTCTAAAAGTATCCTGCCCGAAACATTCACTTTTTCTCCACTTTGCTGTGTTTGTATTTTGGTGATTTCAACCGGGAACCCCCAGATGTGGTTGATTTGCATTTTATTAAACGTAGTCAGGTTGAATTGCAGGTTGCCCGACATATTAGGTACGGAGACCAACTTTTCGTCGCCGATTATGGTTGGTGCCGATTGAATCGTCTGATTCCCTTGTGAATTTGATTTTTGGGTTCTTCCTCCCAACGATACCCTCTCTTTGTAAACGGCTTTAAAATAAACTTGTTTCCCTTTCAGTTCAGGCGGTATGGTGTTGATCTCGAAATTTCCGTCGCTATTGGGATAGGCTTTGAACAAGTATTGCGATTCGGTTTTGGCAGTTTCCCCTTGTGACGTTTCATCGTACCCAGCCCCGGTTTGCCCCTTGCTCAATTCCACAAATACTTCGGCATCGGAGGTGGGTTTGCCATCGAGCAAAACCTGACCTCTTACTGTAAGGCCTTCTTCAAGATATACGGTAGGAAGTTGCACTATCTGGTCGGATTCGTAATTGGTAAACGACATTACCTTAGGTACAAAATTCGTATTGGCCGGCCCGCTCACTTTTAACGAAAGGTTGGTTTCTGAAACATTCTTGAAACTCATGCTTACCTTGCCTTGATCGTTGCTGAATGCAACCACGGGTGTCGGGCTTCCAATCAGTTCAACCCTGGCACCTTTTACAGGCTTGTTGATACGTTTCAACTGTAATTACATCGAAAGCAATTCGGTGTGAACGCTCGTAAACCACAATATCGCCTCGGTTAGTTACACTGTTTTCCAATACGTTTAGGGTAATGGTATCTGAAAAATAGACAACATCTTTTGGAATGATGACCAGCTTGCGATTATCGCCGGGAATGGCGGGTATTTCGAAGGTGCCCTTAGTAAACACGTTAACAATAGTGTTCATCCCTTTTGTTTGCGAAAGGGTGCCTTCACCCAGCGATTCGAGTGATCGGTTTTCAAGGAATTGTACATAAGCATCGACCGGGTTGCCTTGTTCGTTCACAATGCGCCCTTTTATGGAGCCATTGCCAAACAGGATTACATTGACAATTTTTTGCTTTCCTTTTTGGAAATCTTCCTTAACATAGGTATTTGTATAGGTTTCAACTCTTTTGTTTCCTTCCATGTAATGAAAGCCATTTTTTTTCACTTCTATGTCAACTTTTTCCAAGTCCTTAAGCATATTATTCTTTTCGAAATTGGCAAATACAGGAGAAAAATCGAAATAGCCCAATGTGTCGGTCCAGGTGCCTTTTTTAGATATGGTATTTTTAAAGGTGAATGTTAGCGTTACTGAAGCATAAGCCACCCCTTTTCCTGCACTCACATTGCTGGTAACCTTTCCTTTAAGTGTAGGTGTATTGGGTAGCATGGCCGTACTGAACCCGGTGATGGTGGTATATCGATAATCGGCATTGAAAAGGAACAGGGGTTTCTTGAACGGGTTTAACACATTTTGGTTGGCAAATTTAGGTTGATAATTAATGTCGGTATCCATTTCCTTGGTCCTGAAATAAAGGTAAATGGGAGCCAGGCAATTTCTAAAAAGGATATTTTCGAAGGTAAAAGTGCCATCGTTCCCGGATGAAGACATCGATTGACCCAATAATATTTTGACCTTCATCGGATGGAAGTTGATAGGCGTTTATTTCCGACTTTTTCCGAAGCACAAAACATTCAACCCCCGGTAAATTGGTGAATGTATCATAATTGAAGCCATTGGCACTGGTTACAGTATGGGATTCATTCCAGCCAACCCCACCTTTTAAAGAATAACTCATTACATTTGAGGTAAGTGTACCGACATCGATTGTTTCAAGTGGATCGATTTCAAGGTTGTCGTCGGGGCTCATGAACAGGCCGGTGGGATCGTCGACCACCAGACGGAGCACGCGTTTAACCTTTACTGGTTTGGGTTCGTAAAGGATGCGAAAGCTGGTTTCGGGGTCGCTTTCCCACTTTATCCACGAGCTGGTCCGGTTCAGCTTACCGGTCGAAACCTCGAAGTTGCCCTGGGTAGGATCGGGATTTTCAGGTTCGATATTGGGAAACTGAAAAGAAAAATTTCCGTTTGCATCGGTTTTGTCGGTTTGCAAAACCTGGGCATGAGGAAAAGCCTGTTTATCATCCTCGCTGTAACCGGTCTTCACTATTTTGGATGTTTGACCAGGAATATCGCTTACCAGACACGATACGATGCTGATTTGCCGGTTGGCCAACGGGCGTGCATTTCCAGGTTTCCCAGGGAATTCATAAACCAGCCGTCCCTTTATGCCCGACATTGGAGGGTCGGTGGTAATGACCTTCATTTTTGCATCGACCTTAAAACTGTAGAGGCCTGTGCTTTGAATCGATACTTCGGAGGTTTCAAGGCTTGTGCTCCCGATTATATTTTGGATAATATCCTCAAGTCCCCCGGTATTCCCTGCCTGCAATAAGTGATTTTGTCCTGAATTTTTTTGATGAACATCAATCTGTCGATGGCCTGAAAACGAATATCCTCCTTCTGAAGATTGGGTATTGTTCAGAAATAAAAACTGGGGATTGTCAGTGCTCTGGAAGGGTCTGCTCTGGTTTTGATCGCCCTGAACTTGCGGTGCGTTGAGGGTATAATCGCCGAGATTGTTTGAGAACGAAAGTGTTTGGGCTGTTCCAAGTCCGGAACCTTCGACATACCAATAATATTCGTCGCCATTCACCAGGTTTTCAATCAAGTGGCTGAAGGTGGCCATAGCCAGAGCTTCACCTTGATCGTTGATTGATGAGGTTGCCGTTGAACTGGCCACGAAATAGTAACCAGCGTTTTTAATTTCTGAAGGTACATTAATTATTCCCCTGTTACCCGACCGATCGCCTTCGTGCAAAGGGATTCCCGGAAGTTTTTGTTTCCTGAAAATGTAGATTTTTTTGCCGAACAATTCTTCTTTGGCAGCATTGTTTTTCTTATAGCCCTTCGAAAGATTCGCGGTGAGTTCGTAACTGAACACATAAGTAAGCACTTCACCCATATCGTGGATAGGCTGGTTGTCGGCAACAATGGTTTGTGGTGTTGAATAATAGGGATTTGCTATTTCAACCCGTAAAGCCCTTGTTAATTTTCCATTCAAGGAGCCCAGGATGGTCGATTGAAAAGAAAAATCAGGAAGGACCTCACCTAGCGGGGCATTATCGGGCCAACTGAAATGAAAAGTAAAATTCCCGTTGGTCGAAGTTACTGCCGACGCAACCTGATTTTGGGTCAGGCCTTGTGGAAAAATGGTTCCTGCTTCTATCGAGGCAAGCACCTCTGTTTCTGGTATTTCAATTTGTTTGCCGCTGTTTTTGTCGGCAAGGAGGTACAGGCATCTCAGTTTAATTTCGGTTTGGCCCACCGGTAACGAGGCTGCTCCCTGGTTCTCGAATTGGTACTGAAGCGAACCGCTTACCGTACGCTTAATGAGGTTGCCAGCCGAAAACTGGGAAGAAAGGTAACGGAACGCACAACGATCTGAGGAGCATATTCTCTCGAGCGAAACACTGTTCTCGACCGAAACCCTTACCCAATATGGATTCCCTGAAACAAAAGGAAGGTTGTTTTTTAAGGGATCTTCCTGGATAAAGGTTTGTTCTGTGCTTGTCGACCAAATGGGTTCTTGGCTTTGTTCTGAATCAAAGAATTCC
>CAZSIK010000313.1:0-4580 GCA_964606515.1 uncultured Prolixibacteraceae bacterium | reverse complement strand
GGCTTCCTTACCGGTAACCTCGGCTGCAGTTGCCATCCAGGGTAAAATTGCCGGTGTGCAGGTAACCACGGTTGATGGTGCTCCCGGCGCTGATATTAACATCCGGATTCGTGGAGGGTCTTCGGTAACTGCAAGCAACAAACCTCTTTTCATCGTCGATGGTTTTCAAACCGATAACATCAACGATATTCCGCCAACCGATATTGCTTCAATCGACGTGTTGAAAGATGCTTCGCTGACTTCCATTTATGGTGCCAAGGGGGGTAATGGGGTAGTTGTTGTAACCACCAAGTCGGCCCAACAAGGCAAACTTTCGGTTAACATTAATGCCTACGCATCGCTTAGCAAACTTTCGAAAAAACTCGATCTCATGGACACGGAAGAGTTTGTGCGTTATCAATACGATTGGTCTGCTGCAAACGGTACCCGTAGTTCGAATGCAAAATACTACCGTGCCAACTTCGGTAACCCTGCCGACCTCGACCTATATAAATTTGCACCAACTCACGATTGGCAGGATGAAGTCATGGGCGAAACCCCTATCAGTTACTCTACCAACCTTTCGATAGGCGGGGGTAACGAAAAAATGCGCTTAAACTTTTCGTTGACCCAGTCTGAAGATAGAGGGATCATCATGGGTTCGAGCGTGAGCCGTACCAATATGAACTTGAAAATGGATATTCAATTGGCCGATAATTTAACTTTCACGTTGAACCCAAAATTAACATACCGTCACGATGAAGGTGCCGGTGGCGACAACATTGGTTCAGGTGGTGTGATCGATGTGCTTCGTTACCGCCCCACCAACGGTTTGCGTGAATTTGCCTTTTGGGACCCGGCAACAGTTGATCCTGACGATGAAGCAGTTTTTCAATATACCAATCCTAAAAGCGATATTATCCATAACACACAAAATAGAGACAACTATTCAAGCACCAACCAGTTCCGTTTGGAATGGCGTCCTATCAAAGGCCTGACCTTGCGTTCCGAAGTGATTGGATCTTTTAGTTTCAATAATACAAACCGTTTCTTCGGAGCAATGACCAGCACTGGCCAGTCGAATAACAAGCTTCCTGTTGCTTCAATCAGCGAGGGCCGTGGCTTTAAATACACCTGGACCAATACAGCTGCTTATGATTTCGAAATTGGCAGCCTCCATAAATATTCATTCTTGGTGGGGCAGGAAATACAACACAGCGATTACAAATCGAATTATGTAATGAACCGTTATTTTCCAAAGAATATTTCCTCAGAAAAGGCGATCTACAATATGGGTCTGGGTACTCCTTATCAAACAACTTCGTCTATTTCGACCCCCGACCGTATGTCGTCGTTCTTTGGCCAGGCCAACTACAATTACGCCCGTAAATACTTGTTGTCGCTTACTGCGCGTGCCGACGGTTCAACCAAGTTTTCCCCTGGCGAACAGTGGGGTTTCTTCCCGGCAGTTTCGGGCGCCTGGGTTATCTCTAAGGAAGGTTTCTTTCGGGAGGGCAGTTTTGTTAGCAACCTGAAATTACGTGTAGCTTACGGTTTAGCAGGGAACAACGATATCGGGAACGACCGGTGGCGATATTTATATGTAGTGAACTCTACAGGGGGTCCTGGTTTTGGCGAAATAGTCGAAAATGGACAACAATGGTATGGCACAGCTTCAGGATCGCAATTTCCCAATGAAAAGATCAAATGGGAAACCACAGTGAAACGCAACCTGGCATTCGATATGGGCCTTTTCGACGACCGTCTTTCTTTATCTCCTGAAGTGTACTGGAACACCACACGCGACATGCTTTACACATCTGATATCCCATCGACTTCGGGGTACAGTACCCAGGTGCAAAATATAGGACAAGTAACCAACCGTGGTTTTGAACTCACCCTGAATGGCGACATCCTTCGTGGGAAAGATTATGTTTTGAGCGCTAGCCTGACCTTTGGGTTCAATAAGATGGTCGTGGATAAGCTGAACGATACCGACGATGTGATCTGGGACCAGAACGGTCGCTGGAAATCGAGTTATAACGACTACTGCCTTAAGGTTGGCGACGAGGTTGGTTTGATTTATGGTTTCGAGTACGATGGCCTATACAGCATGGACGAATTTACCTTCGATCCCAACCAGAATTTCTTGGCTGTGCCTAAGGAAGGTACCATTATTAATACGGTGTCGGGAACCAGTAACTCGGGCGAAGCTACCCTGCCCGGAAAAATTAAATTTAAAGACATCAGCGGCCCTGATGGCACACCCGACGGACAAATTACCGAAGACGACCGTACTGTTATTGGCAATACAAATCCTGAATTCCAGGGAGGTTTCGGATTGAACGGACAATATAAAGGCTTCGACTTTATCATCAACTTTAACTACATGTATGGTTTCGATTTGAACAATGCCACAGCTTATCAGCTATCTTCTTCTGAAAACAACAGTAAAAACTTTTATAATGTTCTTTCGAAATTCCAAGACCGTTGGACCTATGTAGATTATACCAATGGCGAGTGTATGTACAAGAACTATTATTTGGAAAATTCGGTAGCTACCTATGCTTCGCTCAACGAAGGCAAAACATTGTGGAACCCAACCGACGTAACCAAAAAAATTACTCATTCCTACTTCATCGAAGATGGTTCGTTCCTTCGTTGCCAGGATATCACGCTCGGCTATACCTTACCTAAAAACCTGACAAAGAATTGGGGCATCTCAAAAGCCCGTTTCTATGCCAGTTGCACCAACCCATTTATCATTACAAACTACTCGGGTTACGACCCGGAAGTGGACATCCAAACCGGTTTAACACCGGGTATGGATTACAACCGATATCCACGTAACCGTAGCTTTGTATTTGGAACAAATATTACTTTTTAATTTTCAAGGAGATCGAATATGAAACTAAGAAAAATATTTTTAATCGCTTTGACTGTTGCAGGTCTCTGGTCTTGCGAAGACTACCTCACTGTTGATGCCATTTCGTCGTTCGACAGCAACTATGTATTCAGTAATGAGGATGAAATTCCACGTGCCTTAAACGGTATATATGCCAAGATGCTGAGCGGTGATACATACGGCAGCGCCTATTTGAGCACATTTTGCCTCAATAGCGATGTGGATATGTACATAAACGCTGGAAATGTGGCTACCAAAGATCAATATCGCCGGTTCGACTGTACGAGTGAAGGTGATGCAATTAACAAAGCATGGACTGCTGCTTACACAGGCATTGAGTATGCCAACAACTTCATCTATTATCTTGAGAACAGTCCGATCTACAACGAGAGGAATGGTGGCCCCATCGTGCAACAGATGGGTGAAGCCAAAGTATTGCGAGCCATGTTCTATCACGATCTGATCGTGATGTTCGGTGACATACCTTTTTCGTTGACCCCAACCTCGCAAGGCGATAACTTTGTGATGCCGGTTGTCGATCGTGAAGAAATTCACAAACAATTGATTGCCGACCTGGAGGCGATTGCCCCTTACCTGTCGTTTGCAGCCGATCTTGATAATGGAGTGGAACGCGTATCAAAAGAGTTTTGCTGGTCGATGATTGCCCGTATGGCGCTGACTTGTGGGGGATATTCCCTACGACCCGACAAGGCCAATTCAAATAGCTACGGCACCATGCAACGTCCGGCAAACTATCAGGAATACTATGGAAAGACTCGTCAATATTGCGATTCAGTAATCTCTTCTGGGAGACACGCATTATTGTTGCCCTACAACCAGGTGTTTATTAACGAATGTAATTACGTAGTGGTTAACAACGATGACCCGATTTTTGAAATTCCTTTTGCCAAAAATTCAACCGGAAGCATAGGCTACATACAAGGCCCCACAGGAAACAACTACGAAGGTGAAACTACCGGTAAGAACGTTTGGGGGAAAAGTGGTGGCAGCGCACGCTTGAGTGCCTTCTACCGTTTCCAGTTCGATACCACCGATGTACGCCGCGACTTCGTTAACGGCTTGTGGTACTACGAATACGACGGCAAACCGCTTATTCGCCGCGACTATACCGTGCACAACAACAAGTGGTCGAAATTCTGGTCCACTTCACCTATGGGAACCAACAGCGATAACAATACCGGGATCAATTACCCATACATGCGTTATGCCGATGTGCTTTTGATGTATGCCGAAGCAGTAAACGAACTTGAGAATGGGGTGAACGGCGTAAATGGCGCTAAAGCCAAAGAGGCATTGAAACAAGTTCGTGCCCGTGCATTTGGAAGCGATCAAACGAAAGTTACCGATTATGTCGAATCGGTTTCGACAAGCAAAGAAGCTTTCCTGAAGGCGGTTCTTGATGAACGCAAATGGGAATTCGCTGGCGAAAATATGCGCTGGAGAGACCTGGTACGCAATAATAAATATGGTGAAGTGCTCTACTTCAGTTTCCTGCGTTATTATTCGGTTGCCGAGAACTCGGCCGGAACTTCAGATTATATTGGGAGGGTTGAAGCTTACGATGGTAATCCCGGTTATTTGGAATTGAGGCTTCCTTATAATATCTACTACAGGACTAAAAGCAATCCGGGCAATGCAAACGTATATCCCAATACCCAACTGGATGTACTCGAAA
>CAZSIK010000312.1:1538-4585 GCA_964606515.1 uncultured Prolixibacteraceae bacterium | reverse complement strand
TTTATGAACCCATGGCTGCTGCCATCGGTATAGGACTCGATGTGGAAGCCCCCGAAGGGAACATGATCGTGGATATTGGTGGCGGCACCACCGAAATTGCTGTTATCTCGCTAGGCGGCATTGTAACCAACAAGTCGATCCGTATCGCGGGCGACGACCTTACTGCCGACATTGTGGAGTACATGCGGCACCAGCACAACATCAAAGTAGGCGAAAGAACTGCTGAAGAAATCAAGATCAACGTGGGTGCTGCCCTTTCGGAGCTCGACAACCCTCCAGCCGATTATATCGTGCAGGGGCCCAACCAGATGACTGCCCTCCCGGTTGAAGTTCCCGTTTCGTATCAGGAAATTGCACATTGCCTCGACAAATCGATCTCGAAAATTGAAACCGCGGTTTTGAATGCCCTGGAACAAACCCCGCCCGAATTGTATGCCGACATCGTAAACAGGGGTATTTACCTCGCAGGAGGTGGAGCTCTGCTCAGGGGTTTAGACAAACGATTGACCGAAAAAATCAACATTCAGTTTCATATTGCCGACGACCCGCTCAGGGCGGTTGCCCGGGGCACCGGTATCGCACTCAAGAATGTAGACAAGTTCTCTTTCTTGATCCGCTGATCGGATTGGCCTGGTTAAAACCCGTTCAGAATGAAGAACCTGCTGAATTTCCTGATCCGTTATCACAATTTCATATTGTTTCTCTTTCTGGAGATAATATGTTTTACCTTAATTATCAGGTTCAACAATTTTCAGCGGGTAAAATTTCTCAATTCAGCCAATGGCATCACCGGAGCCATTTATGAGGATTATCAAGGCATCGTGGAATATTTCAAGCTTAGAGAGCTCAACACCCAGTTAGTTGAAGAAAACAGCAAATTAAGAAATGAACTCCAGGCACTCAAGTCGTTCATGTCCGATAAAAACACGATCGCAGTCCCGCCTTCGGAGCAATACCGAACGGTACCCGCGAAAATTATCAACAACTCGGTGCACAAGCAATACAACTACCTGACCCTGAACAAGGGAAGACTTGACGGGATCAAGCCCGACATGGGCGTTATCAGCTCTACAGGCATTGTTGGGGTGGTGGTTAATGTTTCGGAACATTATGCCACAGCCTTATCTCTTTTGAACAGCCGATGGTCGGTAAACGCGAAATTGGCTGCCTCGAATTATTTCGGGCCTTTACGCTGGGATGGCAACAACCCTTATCTGGCTACCCTCGACGAAATCCCCTACCACGTTCAGGTCGAGATCGATGAAGAAGTCGTTACCAGTGGGTATTCCTCCATTTTTCCCGAAGGGATATTGATTGGGCGGGTAATCAGCATAGACCACAACAAAGGTGAAAATTTCCAGCGGCTACAGGTGCAACTTGCCTCCGACTTCAATAACCTTTATTTTGTCGATGTAATCGAGAACGTAAACAAACTTGAACGCATCAACCTCGAAAAAACAACCGGCGATGAATAACCAGATCATCAAATTTACACTGCTCTTTGTCGTATCGGTGCTGGTACAGGTATTATTCCTGAACCAACTACAAATCAGCCGGTTCATCAATCCCTTCTTCTACCTAATTTTCATCATCCTGCTGCCCACAAACCTGCCCCGTTATCTCTTGTTGTTGTTGGGTTTTCTGATGGGCATCAGCATCGACGTTTTTTCGAACACCCCCGGGATTCATGCCTCGGCTACGGTATTTGTATCATTCATCAGGCCTTTTGTCGTAAACCCATCGAATGCCGAAGATAAAGAACGCGTGGTGGCCCCCACCCTGCACAACACGAGTATGGCCTGGTTCCTAAAATATTCGGCTATTTTGATCTTGCTACACCACTTCTTTCTCTTTTACATCGAAGTATTTTCCTTTTCAGGATTTTTCACTACTTTCCTTAGGTTCATCCTAAGCTCTTTAGCTACTTTGATATTAATTGTATTCAGCCAGTTTATCTTATTCAGAAAATAGCCGTGGACAGTTTTGCAAAAAGAAAGATCATCATCGTATTGATATTCCTGCTTATTGGAATTGTCTATATTGTGAGGCTTCTTGTTCTACAGGTAATCGACCCCACTTACAAAAGGTCGGCCGCCAGTAACGTGTTGCGCGAAGTAATCGAGTATCCGGCCCGTGGACTGATATACGACCGCAACGGCGAATTACTTGTATACAACCAGGCTGCCTACGATTTGCTGGCCACCCCAAGGGAAGTGGGAAAATTCGATACCACGCTCTTATGTTCCATGTTGGATGTATCAAAAGAAGAATTTATTGTCTCCCTTAAAAAAGCTAAAGAGTACTCCAGAATTCGGCCCTCGGTAGTGGTAAAACAAGTAGCCCCCGAGAGCTATGCCCTGATGCATGAAAAAATGTACCGGTTCCCGGGTTTCTTTTTCCAGACCCGTACGCTCAGAAACTACAAACACAATATTGCAGCCCATCTTTTAGGGTACATCCGTGAAGTGGGCCCACAACACATTTTCCCAGGATCGTACTACAAACAAGGCGATTACATTGGCGACACCGGCATCGAAAAGGCATACGAGGAAAAACTTCGCGGAAGGAAAGGCACTTCTTTCTTGTTGGTCGATGTACATGGTAGGATTAAAGGTTCGTATGAAAAAGGCAAATCGGATACCCTGGCCGTCAAAGGTAAAGACTTGGTGGCCACCATCGATTACCAGCTGCAACAATACGCCGAAGACCTCATGCAAAATAAAGCAGGAAGCGTGGTGGCCATTGAACCTTCCACGGGCGAAATCCTTGCCCTGGTGAGCTCTCCGGCCTATACCCCCGATATGATGGTGGGCCGTGCACGCATGGAGCATTATCCCAAACTGTTGGCCGATACCCTCTTGCCGCTATACAACCGGGCCATCAGGGCACAATACCCTCCAGGGTCCACCTTCAAAATGGCCCATGCTTTAGCTGCATTACAAGAAGGGATTATTACCCCCTCAACTTCTTTTCACTGTGCCAATGGCTTCCATTCAGGAAATTTTACCCAGGCTTGCCATCACAATCAATCGTTTACCCTGACCCCA
>CAZSIK010000312.1:0-1528 GCA_964606515.1 uncultured Prolixibacteraceae bacterium | reverse complement strand
ATCCATCGCCCAATCGTGTAACGCTTACTATGCTTACACGTTCAAATCGCTGCTCGAATCCAAAAAATTCGAAAACGTCAAAAAAGCATACGAAATCTGGAGGGAACATATCCTCAGCCTGGGTTTCGGGAAAAAAGTAAGCCTTGAACTCGATGATGAAAACAGCGGTTTTATTCCCCCTTCAGATTATTATCAAAAAAAAGTATTTCACAACAGCCGTTGGCGGGCTTTACCCATAATATCGCTTGCCATTGGCCAGGGCGAGGTTCAGACAACACCGATACAAATGGCCAATTATACAGCATTGATAGCCAACCGCGGGTTTTACTATATTCCTCATATCGTGAAACACATTCAGGATGGAAGCCTGCCAGATGAATATAAACTTAAAAAATACACATCGATTGGTCTGGAGCATTTCGAAAAAATTATCGATGGAATGGAAGGGGCCATGGGGCAAACCATGGCAGGTACCGCGAGTATGTCGAACATACCCGGAATAACCATGTGCGGTAAAACAGGGACAGCACAAAATCCTCACGGGGCCGACCATAGCACTTTTATCGCTTTCGCCCCCAAGGTCAATCCCAAAATCGCCATTGCCGTGTATGTTGAAAACGGGCAATGGGGAAGCACTTATGCCGCTCCCATTGCCAGTCTCCTTGTCGAAAAATACTTGAACGATTCAATTCAACCCGGCAGGAAATGGCTCGAAACCAACATGCTCAGCACCAATTTACTGTACCCCGAAAAACCCAATTACACTAAAATATATTACAATGGAACGGCAGAATAAAATATGGATGAAAATCGATTGGGTGACCATCCTGATCTACCTGGCCATGGTTTTTGCCGGATGGCTCAATATTTATTCAGCTACCTACAACGAAGAACACCAGAGTATTTTCGATTTCAGCCAAAGATACGGAAAACAACTGATCTGGATGATCCTCGCCTTGGTTATCGCCCTATTTATATTATTGATCGACAGCAAGTTCTTTGTTACCTTTGCCTACCCAATCTATGGAATCATGATCCTGGTTCTTGTGGCCGTATTATTTTTTGGGAAGGAAATCAATGGATCGAAATCGTGGTTCATGATTGGTAATTTTGCGATTCAACCGGCCGAGTTCGCCAAATTCACCACGGCCCTGGCCATTTCGAAACTCATCTCCTCGTTTAATTTCAAATTCACCGACCGCCGACAAGTATTCGAACTTATTCTTTTGGTACTGATCCCCGTGGCGTTGGTTTTTCTGCAACACGACGTGGGATCGATGCTTGTTTTTTTCATCCTGATTATTCCTTTTTTCAGGGAAGGGATGTCGGGGCTAGTGCTTTTTTTCATTCTGCTTGCCGCGATGATTTTCCTGTTATCGCTGATATTAAAACCTTTAACCGTGCTGATCACCCTTCTGGTATGCGTATTGGCAACTTATTTATTCATCAAGAAGAATATCAGGGAAGCAGCTTTTGCTTTGGCTTTAGGAGCAGTTACTTCATTGCTTGTTTTCTTAATATCTATAAT
>CAZSIK010000311.1:3341-4593 GCA_964606515.1 uncultured Prolixibacteraceae bacterium | reverse complement strand
GGGCCAACTCGCCCTTCACCTCAGTGGCCGTCACGGTCTCAACAACCGGAAGAGTAGGCGAGGCAGTGGTAAAGGTAATTTCGTTGCCGTAACCCGTACCGGCCTTACTGGTAGCATAAGCCCGGAGGTAAATCAAAGTCCCTGCCGGCAAATCAGATAAGGTAGCAGTGAAAGAACCAGTTCCTTTTCCAGCAACGATTTTATTGTCGGCAATGATGGGGGTTGTTTGGGTGCTCCAGCAAAGCCCGCGTTCTACCACAGGTTTGGAGCCTTCGTTGGTAATATTGCCTCCACTTGAGGCCGAATTCTTTGAAATTTGTGTTACAGCCGTGGTCGTTAATGTGGGCACTTCGCCACTTGGAAAAACGCTTATGGTGATGTTGTCGATGTCGGCATCGCTGCCGCTTTCATTGGCAATTTTGATGCGGTTGACCAAGGCGTTGTTCACTTTGCCCACAATGGGCTCGGCTTTTATTGAGGTGGTTTTTTTCAGAAGGGTCCAGGTGGTTCCATTGTTGGTCGAGGTGTACATGCTGAGCTCACGACCACCACGGCCTTCTACAAATGAGATTTCGCTTGCACCGGCATCCAAAACAGGTGTAATGACGTAAGAACCATTTTTTATCAACCTTAAATTGCTCGCCGAACCATCGGTGATGTACAGCGTGTTGGTCGATTTGTATGCATTCAGGTAAATCCACTCGCCCTGTCCGGGAACATTGATCGTGAGCGGGCTTGTCGGTTGCGAACCCGGGAAATGGGTATTGTCGTTGAAGGGCTGGGTCCAATAAGCCAGGGGTGCATCGGCAGCCCGGGTGGCAAAAGGAACTACAAGACCATAGCTTATACCATTGTTGGTTTGTACGTATGCTTTCACATAATAGATGGTTCCCATTTTCAGGCCTGAAATTTCACCCGAAAACTGACCATTGCCAGGTGTTGCTTCAATTTTATCGGAGTGAATGTCGGGGTAGCCCGTTTCGTTGTAGCACAAACCACAAGAAGCAATTGTAGAAGTACCGTCGCTATCGAACCGTCCTTTTACAACAGCCGAGGTTTGGGTAATCAAATCGGGATCGAGCGTGATAACAGAAAGGCCGGGAGCGCCGGCGCTGGTAATTGAAATTTTATCGAGGTACAAGCGCGCCGGTGATCCCTTAAGGCCGGGGGTTTGAACCCCGCTGATGGGAAAGATTGGGAGCTTCACGGCAAATAAGAAGATAAAGAGCAAGGCGATGACGAAGAACGGCAG
>CAZSIK010000311.1:0-3331 GCA_964606515.1 uncultured Prolixibacteraceae bacterium | reverse complement strand
GTTTACCGTGCGTTCGGTCCAGGACGACAGGGCCACGAACGATTCAGCATTTTTCCATGTTGATCCGTCGGTCGAGGTTTCTACATTGATGGTTCGGCTACCGGTTTTAATTACATGATAGGTGAGTTTTCCAACGCCGTTATCGAGACGGGGCGTCATCAGTGCACTGGTTTTTGTGGCGATCACCAGACAGAAATTGCCATCGAATGCCGCAACAGCGGTGCTTTGTATGTTATTTTTGGCAACCGTCCATTTTCCTGTTGAAGAAACAACCTCATTGAATGAACTGGGAGCATTTGCCCAGATGTTCTCTTCAAAACTTTCGGGGGTATAAGTGTACGATTGAGCGAATAAGGTAGCTCGAAACAGGATCAACAAACACAATACAAACAAAAATTGGGTTTGCCGGCCAGCTAATGTCATGGATAACGATCGGATACTCATCTGTCTTAAGTTGTTGTTTTTCTGATTAAAATCAATTTCAATAAGCAAAGATGGCAGGAATAAAATTGTTTTCCATGATGGTTTTGTAAGGAGTTTGCTGAAAAATGGAATCATAGCCTAAAAACGGATAGATTGTCCGCTATGATTTTGGCAAGTAGGTTTAAAGCCTGAAAGAAATTTTCGACCGAAATGAATGGCATAACTGGGGTTGGACTTTATTTTAGATTGAAAAATGGGGGTAATTAGACCTATTCTGTATGCATTTTTTTTGGGTTATTGCCTGTATTGCCCCTCATCGTTACCTTGCAGCGTTTTTAAATTCATTTAAAAAATGAAATCAATACAGTCGTTGCTTTTTCTTATTTTTTGTATCGCCCATTTCTATGCTAATGCCCAAACCAACCTTATTTTAAAAGAAAGTTTTTCTTCTGGTATTCCAGCTGTTTGGGAAAAATTGGGAGTATCATTTAACAACAACAATGGCAAAACCTGTGTTTCGATGGGCTCAAATTCCTATCTTATTACGCCAGATCTTAGCAAAGCGGGTTCGCTCACTTTTTTGCACCGTGCCAGCGGGAATGGGAAAACCCTTACTATAGAAAAATCGACGAACAATGGTGTATGGGAGCCAATAGGGACATGTTCGCCAAGTTCGTCCAGTGGGTGGGGATCTTCATCGTTTTCAGTAAACGAAGCAAACGACAACGTAAAACTTCGTTTTGTCAGCAACAGCGGAACGATTTATCTTACCGATATTACAGTTTCGGCCTTGCCTGATCCTGAACTTTCAACCTCGACCGATACCCTCGATCTTGGAATAGTTTTTACAGGCGAGACCTCAGCAACGGGAAGTCTCAACGTCGATGCCTGTTATTTAAATTCCGACATCAGCGTTACAGTTTCCGGGGATGGCTTTGAAGTGAGCAGCAATAATCAACTGTTTGGAACTTCTGCTACCTTGCCGAAATCGGCAACTTATCCGGCTCCATTATATGTGCGCTACTCTTCTCCTTCAGCAGCAATGGGCATGGTTTCGGGCAAGGTGACTTTCACTTCAGAAGGCACACCGCCAGTAGAAACCATCTTGCTTGCCCATTCGAGCCCGACTGTTCCCACCATCCTTACATCGTTAAAAATGGTAAACTTTGGATACGTTCTTTATGGAGATACTTCTTTAACAAAATCCATCGAAGTTTCGGCAAAATACCTTTCGGATGCATCGGGAACGATCAAACTTATTGCCCCTTCTGCTTACCTTGTTTCAACCCATGAAAATACCGGGTTTACTTCTGAATTAAGCCTTCCTTTTGTTGAATCGGCACTTCCTGTAACAAGGGTTTACATCCGATTTGTACCACAGGGAAGCCAACACAAAATGTCGTTTTCGGGACAGATCACCTTCAATGGAGGAGGAACCACAGCATTCCTGAATGTTTCGGGCATTGGCATTACCAGCATGGAAGGCATTTCGAAACAGTATTTCATATCTCCAAATGGCAACGACTTTACCGGAGACGGTTCTTTCTCGAAACCCTGGTATAACCTTTCGAAAGCGGTTGCGGTAGCCCAGGCTGGCGATACCATTCATTGCCGAGGAGGGAAATACAGTTACGATCAAACCATTCGCCTTGCTTCTTCAGGAGTTGCAAGCAAGCGGATTTGCATTTTTGCCTATCAGAAGGAGGACGGATCCTACGAAGAACCGGTTTTCGATTTTGCCAATCAGCCTTATGGTGCCAATAACCGTGCAATACTCATCACGGGGAATTACTGGTACCTCTTCGGAATTCATATTACGAAGGCTGGCGACAACGGGATTAAGCTCGAAGGAAACTACTGCATTATCGAGCGTTGTGTGTTCCGCTACAATGGCGACAGCGGGGTGCAACTGGGTTTTGGGCACGACTTCTCAGATAGCCACCCCGGCATATCAAAAAACAATGGTTCGTATTGTTCGTACAATGTGGTGGTTGATTGCGATTCGTACCAGAACTATGACCCCGACAACTTTGGCAGCGATGCCGACGGTTTTGCCTGTAAGATGCACAATGGCCGCGAGAACTGGTTTTTGCGCTGCCGGGCCTGGAACAACAGCGACGATGCCTGGGATTTGTACGAAACCGATTTCCCGGTCTATATCATCGAATGCTGGGGCTGGCACTCGGGCGATGCCGGTCAGCATCCGGTTTCAGGCGGATCGTTCCAGGGGAATGGCAACGGGATGAAGCTGGGTGGAAACGGAACCGGTGGCTCTTCAGAAGGCAAACACGAAGCATGGAACAGTATTGCGTTCAACTGCAATAAAACCAACTCGGTAAAAGGGTTTGACCAGAACAGTCACAAAGGAGGGGTGAAGCTGGTGAACTGCCTGGCCTTTAACAATGGTTATGATTTCATGTTCGAAGATTCGCCCAGTGGCACTACCAACGATTTCTACAACAACGTATGCCTGAGCAACCGCATCGAAATCAATGCCACGGGTGCACTTATGGAAAACAATGTGGCCATCGGAAATCCTTCGAAAGGATGGTTGAACCCTGTTCAGGTTTCGTTCTCGGCTGCCGACTATAACGATTTATCGGAAGATGCGGCCAAAATGCCACGTTTCGACGATGGAGCACTACCCACAGGATTTGCGCGTTTATTGCGCTCGGGTAAATTGGTCGATATGGGTAAAAGTGATTTAACCTGCACCATGCCTGTTTTCCTCGATCAACCCCTGGTGGGCTCGGCCATGAACCTTGTACAAGCGGTTAAAGGCAATGCCAGGGATTTGGGACCCTACGAAAGCGATTTTACGAATTCGGTTAAACCTATACGAGCATCAGAGAGTTCCTTATATGTAACTTCAAATAAATCAGGAACCCTTGAAATACAATTCAATTTA
>CAZSIK010000310.1:666-4608 GCA_964606515.1 uncultured Prolixibacteraceae bacterium | reverse complement strand
ACCTGAATTTCAGCCTGCTCGTTGGTAACAACCGGCGTGGTTACGAAAGATCCCCAATGGTCGACATAGGCTTTTCCTGTCGAGACCAGCCACACATTCCGGTAAATGCCCGAACCGGTGTACCAGCGCGAATTGGGCTGCTCGCTGTTGTCGACTTTAACGGCCAGCACATTTTCAACCTTGTCGAAGCGGAGGTAGGGCGTGAGGTCGTAACGGAAACCGATGTAGCCAAAGGGGCGTTTCCCCAGGTAATTCCCGTTGATCCACACTTCGCTGTTGCGGTACACCCCATCGAATTCGATGAAAAATTGCCGGTTTTTTTGCCTCGATGGCAGGGTAAAAGTTTTCCGGTACCAGCCCATCCCGGCAGGCAAAGCGCCACCGTTGATCCGAGTGGGATGTTCCTCGCTGAATTCGCCTTCAATGCTCCAGTCGTGGGGCAGGTTGAGACTTCGCCATGAGGAATCGTTGTAATCAACAGCAAAGGCCAGGGAGTCGTCGCCCTGAAAAAATTTCCAGTCGGCATTGAAATCCAGGGTGGTGCGGCCCACCGGGGTTTGGGTACAGGCAGTGATAAGGAAGATAAGGAAGACCCCCCACCCCGTTCGGCTGAGCTCACGTCGAAGCCCAAGGGGAGGGTAAGTAAGTGACAATTTGTGAGTGATGTTCATTTTACTTTATTTTATTTCCGATTCTACTTTCGATTTAAATTCCAGTTTGCTTTTGCCCATATCTTTCGAAGTAGCCAGGGCAATGCCCCGGTTTCCCAGTTTATCGACTGCATTATAAAAATGGTAAACCACCCCGTTGTGTTTAATCACGTAGGCTTTGTGTGCGAACAGGGCATCGTACGCTTCGGTCGGCACAATCAGGTGCGGGCCATTCCATTGGGTCCAGTGCACCAGGTCGTACGAACAGGCGAAACTGTTGTACACCACGGTTTGTCCCTCGGGCCAATATGCCCTGAAATAGAACATCACGAAAACATCGCCTATTTTTTGGATCACCGCATCGCCTGTGATTCCTTTGTGGTGGTTCAGCAGCGGTTGATTGCCATACCGTTTCCAGTTCACCATGTCGTTGGATACGGCCATGCTGATGCGTTCTGCCCCACGATGGGGTTTGAGGCTATCGCCACGAGCGTTGTAGAACATCACAAACGGATATCCGGTAACTTTTCCCTTGTCTCTTATGACCGATGACTTGTACATGGTGCTGTTGTCGTACCAGCGGGCATCTTCGTCGCTGGAAGACAGTGCAGGTTGGTTAAAACGTTGCCAGTCGTGCAGCGTGGCCGGATCCTTATCGGTGTACGCCATGGCTATCGAGAGCAAACCTTTCTCGTAGCCACGGGTGTTGCCACCAAAGTAGCTCATCCAGTATTTCCCCTTGTATTTCGCAATCGAAGGCGATTTTTCCCATTCATAAGCAATCAGGGACGGATATCCGGCTTTCTGGTTCGAATCCCATTGCGTGGTATCGGAAAACTGCATGATTTTTCCTTTGATCTTCCAGTCGATCAGGTTATTGCTCTCGGCCAGCCAGGTTTCGTAACCACGGCCGTCGAAAACGATATAGGTCATGATCCATTTGTTGTTTTTCTGGAAGATGGTGGGGCAATCCATCTTATACTGGTTGCTGTCGGGCACCATGATCAGGCCATACTTGTAAGGGGTTTTTACTTCATCGAAGATTTGCTGCATCACTTCCTGAGAAACAGTTTCAGGCAAAGTTTTTGATTTTTGGGCGCAACCCATCATTAAGAAGCTTATAATAAAGATGAATGTAATAGCATTAGTTGGACTCATATTGTTTCATTTATCATGTTAATCCTGAAATTGAATGTAGAATACCCTCCACTGAATTTTTATCCAGGCGGGAAAAAGCAAACCACTTTTTGCCCAGGTCTTTAAGCGAAGCGCCCAGATGATACACCTCCTGACCATCGATGATCAGAAAGCGGTCGTGGCTCTTTTCAAAATGCTTCAGTTCGAAATTTCCGTATTGTTCGTTGGCTTTTTGCAGGTCCAGGTTCAGTTGTTTGCTTTGCGATTTGGTCAGCAAGAGCGCTTTCACCCCATGGCCTTTCTTCGACAAGTGGGTCAAAGTGCTTTCGTCGATGTAATTATCGATTAAAACAATGCTTGCTTTAGCTGAGCGGATGATTTTTGAAGCCAGTTCGTAGGCATCAAAAACCTGTCCATCAAAGAAAACACCCTGAGTTGGAAGGATGTTGCTCTTGATCTGTAAATCGATCTGATTAACCTGATCGGCTAAATTTTCAACTTTGCTTTCAATTCGGTTTATCCTCTGATTCAGAACATAACCTTTCAGTAAATACTCTTTCAGCACCTGATTGGCCCAAATCCTGAATTGGGTACCTTGCTTTGATTTGACCCGATAACCCACCGAAATGATCACATCAAGGTTATAATATTCGACGCTTAAAGTTTGTGTTTTCCCTTTAATTGCGCCATGTTGAGTGGTTGTCGCAAAATTTGCGACAACCACTTCTTTTACCAATTCACCTTCCGAAAAAACATTGTTGATATGTTTGCCAATGGTTTTAATATCGCGGTTGAATAAGGCCGAAATTTGCTGACGGTTCAACCAAACCGTATCCTCTTCAATTCTCACTTCTATGCGAGAAGGAAGCTCGTCGGACTGATATAAAACAATTTCATTTTTCATGTTAATCCCGAAATTGAATGTAGAATACCCTCCACTGAATTTTTATCCAGGCGGGAAAAAGCAAACCACTTTTTGCCCAGGTCTTTAAGCGAAGCGCCCAGATGATACACCTCCTGACCATCGATGATCAGAAAGCGGTCGTGACTCTTTTCAAAATGCTTCAGTTCGAAATTTCCGTATTGCTCGTTGGCTTTTTGCAGGTCCAGGTTCAGTTGCTTGTTTTGGGATTTGGTTAGCAATAGCGCTTTCACTCCATGGCCATTTTTCGACAAATGGGTCAAGGTGCTTTCGTCGATGTAGTTATCGATTAAAACAATACTTGTTTTGGCCGAGCGGATGATTTTTGAAGCCAGCTCATACGCATCGAACACTTGTCCATTGAAGAATACACCCTGATTGGGAATAATGTTTTTACTTTCCAGCGCTTTGAATACTTTTTCAAATTTTTGATCGGCTTCGAATTGCTTTCGTTCTATATTCTCCATGCGTTGCAACAAACCACTGTGACTAGCTATTAGTTTTCGCATTTCCACAAAAGCATTAATGATTTGTATGCTTACCTTAATTGCTATTTCGCTGTGTAATACAGCCGAAAGCATTGCTACTCCTTGTTCTGTAAAGGCGTAAGGGTAATTTGTTGAATGCTTTAGTGATTCGAACCGGTCGCAATTTGCGACCAGTTTATTTTTTTCATTATCATATAGTTGAAAACGAAAGGTTTCCGGGAATCGCTCAATGTTTCTCTTAACTTGTTCGTTTAATCTTTTAACTTCTACCTGATAGAGTTCTGCCAAGTCTCTGTCGATCATTACATGTGTATTCCGAAAAATAAAAATCCGGTTTTCAATCTGATTTTGCGATATCGTCAGCTCTTTGCTCATAACAGTACTTTTCTTCATAACATATCAATTCCCGAAATTGAATTGATGGTTATCTCTTTTCCCACATCAACCTGCCCCAATCGGTTTTTTTTGCTTCAACCGGTTTAAGGTAGAAAGAATACCGATAATCGTGGGCGGGGATTTGATATTGTTCGATCGGTGCGGCCTGGTCACTCCAGGTGGTATTACCGCCAACACCCATTTGGATCAAATCGATGTTAAGGGTAATGAACCCGCTTTCGACCAACTCGTTGGTGTGTTTGGCTTTATTGATGTTTGCCTCGGTGTAGGGCCAGGCACTCATGCTCAGCAGACTGTCGGCTACAACCAACATGCCCCGGCGCTTATTGTCGGATAGTTGCATCCAGCG
>CAZSIK010000310.1:0-656 GCA_964606515.1 uncultured Prolixibacteraceae bacterium | reverse complement strand
TTTTCCTGTGGCATGATGTAGGGTTCCATAAATTCTTCAATTGGTATTGTGTAGAGGCCCACATCAAAGCCATAACGGCGATCGGAATAATTCTCGAGAGGGCCACGGCCATACCAGCTGATGTTCCGGAAGCTGTTGTCGATTCCACAAGTCATGCCTACCCTTGGAATGTTGGGTAGCGAATCGAGCACATCGAGTTGGTACTCGACTTTTACCACTGCATCGCCCCAAACCGTATAGCGAACTTTAACATCGGCCTTATTTTCAACGATCTGATAAAGCGATTCGATGATGGCTTTTTCCCCATCGGTAGAAATCAATTCAAAACGCTTTAATACCGGTTTGGCTTCGTACCACTCCTTCAACTTCTTCTGAGGTTTCCAGCCACGACTGTCGTTATCGGTAAGAGGGCGGGTAAACGAGGGCAACAAGGGACTAAAAACTTGTTCTTTATCATTCAGAATGAACGATGATAAAGCCCCATTCCGGCTATCGAAAGTTGCTGAAAAGCCTTTCCCTGAAACCAGAAAGCGGTTTTCAACCCGACGTACCTCAACTGGCAGATTTTTGGGAGCATCGAAGTCTTTGTAATTCAAATCACTTAAAACCATTTGGTTCGAAGCAATTTCAAAACCCTTTGGTGCCCATATCTCCTT
>CAZSIK010000309.1:0-4608 GCA_964606515.1 uncultured Prolixibacteraceae bacterium | reverse complement strand
AGATTTCAACTTCGGCTAAAGATTATATTGCACAAAAAGGATTTGATCCGCAGTTTGGGGCCCGTCCATTAAAAAGGGCTATTCAAAAACTCCTTGAAGATGAGATGGCTGAAACCATCCTCAAACACGACATCAAGGATGGAGATACGCTTTCGGTGATTTTCGATGCTAAAAAAGAAAAAATAAAGATAAAATTGCAGAAAGCCGAAGGGGCTTGATCAGTCTTGTTCGGTTGATGGATCCAACTTGGGCTTTCGGGTATATTTAAATGCAAGCAAAGTCAAGTCGTCTTCGGGGCTTACATTGCCTTTGAACCATTCGATGCTTTCTTTGATTTTTGTAACGGTTTGTTCGGTGTTCAGAAACCATGACCCTATCAGGTTGTATTTGAGTACATCTTCGCTGAAGCGCATGCCATTTTCATCTTTTGCATCAACCACGCCATCGGTGTAAACCAAAACCATATCGCCTTCTGATAATTGAATGGTGGTTGATTTGTACGACCTATTGGCATATATACCAATAGGAATGCCATGCATATCAGAAATATCGTTGAGTTTGCCCTGTGGATGGATCAAAACCGGGATGCAATGCCCTGCATTACAAAAATTGAAAGTGCCTGTTCTGATGTTCACAATACCGATAAAGAGGGTCACGAAAAGATCACTGAGGTTTTCTTCGATCACTTTATTGTTCAGGTTTTCGACTATAGTGCCCGAATCGATTCCAACCTTGGCTTGCGAACGAAGCAGGGTTTGAGTAAAAATCATGAAGAGGGAGGCTTGTATCCCTTTCCCAGACACGTCGCCCACCGTAAAAAACAGATGATCGTCGTCGAGAAAGAAATAATCGAACAAGTCGCCTCCAATATCGAATGCCGATTCAGAAAGGGCAAAAATTTCAAAATCGTCTCTCTCCTTGATAAATGTGGATGGGGCTGGCAAAATATTTCGCTGTAATTTTTTTGCCAATTCAAGATCGTGTTCGATCTTCTTTTTATCGACTGCATTTTTTTCGATACTTTTTGAATATTGCTCCAACTGATTTTGAAATAAATCGATGCCACGTCTGATTACTGTAGTTTCATTTTCGTGACTGGATACTTTAAGTTGAAGGTATTTTGAATCGATCAGATAAAACATAATTTCCCTTAACGATTTGGTTTGAAAATAATTCGTCATAATGACAAGGTACGACATTAAAAGCATCGCGATAAGAAACCAGATCCCAACACTTTTCATGTAGTGGAACAAATCGGAATAAACTTGGCTATATGGTTGGTTGACCGTGATATACCATCCCCAATCTGGCTCATACATCATATAGGAAACATAAGGCTCATCGTCGGCATGTAGTTTTGCTTTTTTTATGATGTACCCTTTCCCCCGGTTAAATTGTTTTTCGACGAAAAATTCGTTGGGAGTCAGCGATAAAATCCTCTCGGGCAAGGTTTTAAAGTCGGAAATATAATGGGTATTCATCAGTGGGTGATAAATCAAATTTTCCTGTACATTAAACACGATGGGAAAACCGCCCTTATCTAGATCGTAATCTGAAAAATTCCGGATGATGAAATTGATGTTGAATTGGATGACCAGAACTTTTTTTTGCTGAACCTTATATAAATAGTAAAACCTGGTAACCCTCCCCTCTTCGTCGGTCCATTCTTTCCAGGCTTCATTGGCCTCGCCATGAAAGAAGCTGCTTACCATTGTTGTATCAAAGAGTTCATCTGTCACATTCGGAATATTATCAGCATAATGGTGTATTAATTTGCAAGAACCTGAATCAATTCCTAATAACCTTACATCCTTGACATGGGTAACAATCCGCCTTAATTGGTCCCTCACCGGATCGAATTCCATCAAGTTTTCGTCGTTTTGAAAATAAGTGGATATCCTGTGGGCTGTCAATTCAACTTCTCTTCTTGTATCTTCAAGATGACCATAAAGGAATTTGCAACTGGTTGAAAGGTTCTTTTCTACTTCAACGAAGAGAAGCTTTCTCACAGCAAAGAAATTGATTAACAGCAATAAAAATACAACTGTCAAAAAATTCGACAGATGAAAAATATTCAGTTTAAACGATAGCCCCCTGTTTTTCACGAGAACAAATATATTAGAATAGTAAGCTTCTAATATACGATAAAATATTGTTTAGAAAATCTTTCTAACCTTGAAGAATTCCATCCAGGTTTGGGCACCTTTGTACTGGGTTGAAAAAGAAGCAATTTTTGATGAAGCCGATATAACTACATCGAGGGAATGACCTTGGCTTGCATAATAACAAAAAGCGCCATGGAATACATCTCCGGCCCCAAGTGTGTCAACAACCTGCGTATCCAACACCGCAGTTTCATTGATGTGTTTTCCATCACTCCACAAAATCGGTTTATCTCCTCTGGTGATCATGGTTTGGCTTACTCCCATCTCTTTCATATAGGGAAAAATATCAGCATGGGTTTTTATTTCAGGAGGGAAAAAGTCGGCTGAACAGATCGCTACATCAACATAATGAAGGATTTCGTCCATCCTGGGTTTCCAGCTTCCCCCGTCAAAATACACAGGTATTTTTTGTTTTTTAGCCTCGTGGAGTAAGGGTAATGCCAGTTCAGGATAAAAGCCATCGGTAAAGACCAAATCGAAATTGACAATATCCACGTTATGAGGAGGCAATATTTCAGCTATGCAGGGATGCTGAGTGAGCACGGTTCGGTCGCCATTCAACAAGTTGGTAACTACCGAAACCAGCATGGGTGGATGAGGATTTTGGTTCAGGCTATCGATAAATGTAAGTCCATATTTATTATACTCCTGATTGATAAAGCCTGAGAAGGCATTGTCTCCAATACATCCAATCATGGTAGTTTCGAGCCCCAGAAATGCAGCAGTAATGGCGGCATTGGTCGCAGGTCCGCCAATAGAAATAAGTGGAGGGGCACATTTTACCTTGGTATTGGGTTTGGGATGTTCGTTGGTGAAATATTGAAGGTCGATTGTGGTCAGGCCAATGAACAGAGCTTTTTTTTGTTTTTTTATTTCCATATCCAAAGTTAAGAAGGGGCTGAAAAAAATCAGTTTTCTTTTGTTTTTCTTTTGAACGGTCGATAATAATCCCCTGTGCATTCAACTATTGTTGAAGTCACAGGGGATAAATATGAGGCTAAAAGTTAGGGGATCAAATTAGGTATTCATTGCTCCGCAAACGTTGATCACCTGTCCACTTACATACGATGAGAGATCGGATGCAAGGAACAATGCCACCTTCGCAACCTCTTCGGGCAGTCCTCCCCGTTTCATCGGGATGTTGGCTTCCCAGGCTTTACGGATTTCTTCTGGCAGTTGATGGGTCATTTCAGTAATGATGAACCCCGGGGCAATTGCATTGCAGCGGATGTTCCTGATTCCAAACTCTTTCGCGGCCGATTTGGTAAAACCAAGTATGCCAGCCTTCGATGAAGAGTAGTTGATCTGATTTGCATTTCCCGAAACCCCTACCACCGAACTCATATTGATGATGCTGCCCTTTCCTTGTTTCCACATTACCGGCTGGATTGCCTTGGTGAAATTAAAGATCGATTTCAGGTTCACGGCAATAACTGCATCCCATTGGTCCTCGGTCATGCGTTTCAAGGCACCGTCTTTGGTTATGCCGGCATTGTTGACTAAAATATCGACCCGTTCAAATTCGTGAGCAATTTCAGCCACAATGTTTTGAGTTTCCTCAAACTTGGCCGCGTTCGAAGCATATCCTTTGGCTTTCACACCCAAAGCTTTTAATTCGGCTTCAGTAGCTTTCATATTTTCATCGTCGAACAAATCGGTAAAGGCGATGTTACAGCCTTCCTGAGCAAATACCAGTGCAATGGCTTTGCCGATTCCACGGCTTGCACCGGTAACAATAGCGGTTTTTCCTTCGAGTAATTTCATAATTTTTGCATTTTAAAGGCACAAATGTAATCAATCGGTTCAATGTTCAAATAAAACTGGTGGATTGGGCGGTCAAATTCTTACCTTGCGTTGAATTTATGGTCGATTGGTTCGACAAATCGTTTTTAAAAACCAATTCTGATCTGTTTGATTTTTGAATATCCGTTTTTTTCAATAAAATTGAAAGCATAAAAACTGCTTTTAAAACATAACAAGATGATTGAACAAGAAACCATTTGTGCGTTGTCGACCCCTCCTGGGAAGGGGGCAATTGCAGTGATTCGTTTGTCAGGAAAAGAATCGTTTCCCATTGTTGAACCCATTTTTCGTTCACCCGCTGGGCTTAAATTATTGACCAGGCAAAAGGCCAACACCTTACACTTTGGCCAGCTTGTCGACGGCGATCAGCTGATTGACGAGGTGGTGGTTTCGTTGTTTAAAGCCCCCCACTCTTTCACAGGCGAAGATATCGTTGAGATTTCCGTTCATGGCTCAGTATATGTACAACAAACTGTTATTCAGTTGTTAATTAAAAAGGGAGCCAGGCTTGCACGTCCCGGTGAGTTTACCCAAAGGGCATTTATGAATGGGAAAATGGACCTTGCGCAAGCCGAAGCGGTAGCCGATTTGATTTTGGCTCAAACGGCCATTGCCCATAAAGTGGCCATGCGCCAGATGA
>CAZSIK010000308.1:0-4611 GCA_964606515.1 uncultured Prolixibacteraceae bacterium | reverse complement strand
AAACATTAATGCAATTAAGGAAACCGAAATTTCGTTACAAAACGAAGAAGAACGCCTCGAAAGTTTACTGAAAATCAGTCAACATCAAGCCAATTCCGTTCAAGAACTGCTCGATTTTGTGCTCGATGAAGCCATTGCTTTAACAAACAGTAAAATTGGCTACATCTATTTTTACAACGAAGAAAAGAAAGAGTTCACATTAAATACCTGGTCGAAAGAAGTAATGCAGCAATGCCATGTTATTGACCCACAAACCATTTACAAACTCGAAAAAACCGGAATATGGGGCGAAGCAGTCAGGCAGCGCAAGCCCGTTCTTGTGAATGATTTTAAAGCTCCCAACCCTTTAAAAAAAGGAATACCTGAGGGACATGCCCCCTTGCAAAAATTCTTGACCATACCCGTTTTCGACCAAAATAAAATTGTGGCAGTTGTGGGTGTTGCCAATAAACCCGACGACTACGACAACTCCGACATCCGCCAGTTAACCCTGATGATGGACTCGGTTTGGAAAATTGTTCAACGCAAAGAAAGTGACCAGAAGCTCAAAAAAGCCAACCGCTTGTATGCCGTTATCAGCCAGGTGAATCAAGCAATTGTACACAGCAAAACCCGGCAAAAGCTATTCGACGAAATTTGCCGCGTGGCCATCGATTTTGGCCATTTTCGCATGGCATGGATTGGCCTGTTCAATAACACCTACGGCAAAATTGAACCTGTTTCCATTGCAGGCGAAGAAAACGGCTACCTGTCGGAAATGATCCAAATTAGCATCGATAAAAAGCATGGTGGCTCGGGCCCGGTAGGCACGTCAATTCGTACAAACAACTACTTTTTGTGCAACGACATTGCCACCGACCCTGAAATGAAACTGTGGCGCGAAGGTGCGTTAAAACGCGGTTACCAATCGGTAATTGCCCTGCCACTTAGGCTTTTCAACCAGCCCATTGCATCGCTGGCCATCTATGCCGAACAACGTAACTTTTTCAACACCCAGGAAATAAAACTGCTCGAAGAAGTAGCCTACGACATTAGCTATGCACTGGATGCCCTCGAAACCGAAGCAGAGCGCATAAAGGCTGAACACATGGCCAACGAACGCATGAAAGAGCTCAACGCCTTTTATAAGCTTTCGGAACTTACCGAGGACCAAAACTTGTCGGTTGACGAGCTGTACTCGCAATTTGCCAATATTTTACCCCTAAGCCTGCAACACAACCATTTGGCCTATTCAAAACTGACCATTAACAAACGGGCATATACTTCCGACAATTACACCCAAAGCAGTAAATGGAAGATTGAATCGCCCATAGTGATAAACGAAGTTGAAGTGGGAAACGTTGAGCTTGGCTATACTGCAAAAACGCCCAACGAATACGAAGGGCCTTTCCTAAAAGAAGAACGCTTGTTGATTGATGGCATTTCGGAGCGCCTTGCCCGCATAACCGAACGCATCCAATCGAAAGAGCTTATAATTGAAAGTGAAAAACGTTTTCGCAATCTGGTGAACCAAATGCAATTGGGGCTGGCTGTACACGAAATTATTCTCGACAAAAATGGCGCCCCGGTCGATTACCGCTTTTTAGACTGCAACCCGGCCTTTGAAAAACTTACCGGCCTCAAACGCGAAAACATTGTTGGCAAAACAGTGCTTGAAGTATTACCCAAAACCGAAAAAATTTGGATCGAGAAATACGGACAGATAGCCCTTAACGGCCGGGCAATCAGCTTCGAAAGCTACGCCCGCGAATTCGATAAATATTATAATGTTACCGCTTACCAGCCGCAAGCCATGCAGTTTGCAGTAATTACCGAAGACATAACCGTACATAAACAAACATTGCTCAATCTTCAAAAAAACAATGAAAAATTTCAACTTTTAAGCAAGGCTGCAAGCGAAATGCTCGCGCTCGAAAACACCAACGATATTTACAATTACATAAGCGACTCGTTGCACAACCAATACCCCAACGCGGTAATTCTTTTCCTAAAAGTAGATGAAGAAACAAAAACATCGAAACTTATCAACGTTAAAGGAGTCAACAGTAGCCTGATAAACAAGGCCATTCAGCTTACCGGTTTTGATTTTACCAAAATAGAGTTCAGCCTTATTAATGAGCATTTACGGCTATTCAAATCGGGCAATTTTTGTGAATTCAAAAAAGGCCTGGCCGATTTTTCGGGATCGCAATTTCCGGTTACTGCAGCAAAGGCCATTGAAAAAATACTGGGCATCAAACAAATATATACCATTGGCATTAACAAAGATGAAAAGCTATTTGCCACCATACACTTGATGAACAAAGGAGCTGCAATTACCGATAAGGAATTTATTGAACTGTTTGTTAAACAAGCCGGTATTATTATCGACAGGACCCAAACCGCCAAGCAACTTGCCGAAAGGGAAGAAAAATACCGTTTAATTACCGAAAATGCATCCGACGTTATTTGGGTAATCAACGTAACAACACAACAATTTACTTACATTAGTCCAACAATTGAATTGCTGCGTGGCTATACCCCACAAGAGGCCATGGCTCAAACACTCGAAGAATCAGTAACACCCGAATCGTTTGCCCATATCCAAAATGCATTGCAACAGAACCTCCATAAATTCATATCGAACAAACTCGATGTCGAATATTATATCGATGAAATACAGCAACCTTGCAAAGATGGAAGCATAATTTGGGTTGAAGTATCTACCAAATTCCGCATCAACAAACAAGGCGAGGTAGAAGTGGTAGGTGTAAGCCGAAAAATCGACGAGCGCAAAAAAATGGAAGCCGCCATTCGCGAAAACGAAGAAAAATTCAGGCTATTGTTCAAAAACTCACCTCTGGGAATCTACATCGCTAACACACAAGGCCAAATTGAAGATGCCAACCCCGCCTTGTTAACTATTTTAGGTTCACCTTCGCTCGAACTCACCAAACAAATAAACGTGCTTCAACTACCCGCGCTTGTAGAAAACGGTTATGCCAAGCAATTTAAGGAGTGCGTTAACCAAAACAAGATCATTTCACTTGAACTGCCCTACACCACACACTGGGGCAAAAAGATACATTTATCGAGTTACTTGGTGCCGCTAAGCAACCCAATGGGTAAAGTTGAAAAGGTTTATACCCTTATGGAAGACATTACCGAGCGCAAACGCAACGAAGAAGAACTGATAAAACTATCGATGGCTGCCGAGCAAAACCCAACCAGCATTGTAATGACCAAGCTCAATGGCACCATTGAATACGTAAACCCCAAATTTACCGAAGTAACCGGCTTTACTTATGCCGAAGCCATAGGAAAAAACCCGAGCATACTTAAGTCGGGGTACACCTCATCGGAAGAATACCAAGAAATGTGGGATACCATTTCGAACGGTTACAACTGGATAGGTGTTTTCAGAAACAAAAAAAAGAATGGCGAACTGTATTGGGAAAAAGCCCACATATCGCCCATAAAAGCCCAAAACGGCAAAATAATCAATTACTTGGCCATAAAAGAAGACATAACGCAGCAACGCCTCAACCAGGAAGCGCTTATCGAAAGCGAAGCCCGTTTAAAAGATGCCCTGGCAACAAAGGACAAATTCTTCTCAATCATCTCGCACGACCTGCGCAGCCCGTTTTCTACCTTGGTTAGCTTTACCGAATTGATGAGCGACGACCAGACCCATTTTTCGGTCGACGAATACAAACAATACGCAAAAGCCATCAACAAAACTGCCCAATCGACTTTTAACCTGCTCGAAAACCTTTTACAATGGGCAAACCTTCAAAGGGGCAGTATTTCGTTCAAGCCAATTGAAATAAACATCTACGAGCTCATCAAAAACTGCGACCCCGCACTTATGGAAAAAATAAAGGCCAAGCAAATTAACTTTGAGATTCGTGTTGATGAAAAATTAAATGTTTGGGCCGACAAAAACATGCTGCACGGCATCATGCGCAACCTGATGTCGAACGCCATAAAATTCACACCCAAAGGCGGCAATATTTGGCTCAACATATCGGGAAACAACAATGGCGAAGCACTTTTTACCATCCGCGATTCGGGCATCGGCATGCCCAAGCAAATACTCGAAAATCTGTTTAGCATTACTGAAAAAACAAGCCGTCCGGGTACCGATAATGAACCCAGCTCAGGCTTAGGCCTCATACTTTGCAAAGAGTTTGTCGAAAAACACGGCGGTAAATTATGGGCCGAAAGCGATACCGATGGTTTATCGGGACAAAAAGGCAGCACTTTTTATTTCACAATCCCGATTAAAAATGAAGAAAAATAGTACGGTTCAATCCAATTTACCCTCATTTTGATACAAAAATATTGAATATTTACCCCCAATTTGTTACATTTTTTCAAATAAATTACCCCCAATCTGTTACATCGTATCGAAAAAGAGCTGGATAAAGTTATGGCTTAACTATATCCAACAATTATAAATAATAAAGGTGCTGTTATTTTTCTTTTTTCGTTAACTTGTTGTGAAAAAAGCAGGGATTATGGGTAAAATTGAGTCTGATAGTATTGCGAACGATTTTTTGCAAGGTTTGTTAAAGGGCGACAGGGCTAAATGTTCGGCATTGGCGCATGAGTACCTTGCCCAAAACCCAT
>CAZSIK010000307.1:3917-4674 GCA_964606515.1 uncultured Prolixibacteraceae bacterium | reverse complement strand
TGGTCCTCCGGCTGAAGCCGGAGGCAATTGAATGCAGCTTAGCAACAGTTGAACAACATTGATAAGCTCTTCCGACCGGAGCGTTTCTATTGCCACTGGGCTTCAGCCAGTGGATATTGAAAGATAAAAAAAGGGAAAAGTCATTGGTCATAGGAAGAAATACATCAGACATCAGATAGTCTCATAGTTACTAATACAATTATCCGATGAAAGCTTTTGAAAAAATTTTAGGGTGTCCCATTGACGAAAACAGGAGTATAATCCATTCATTTTGAATGGAGTGTAAAAGAAGAGAACCCTAATTCAATTCATCTTTCAAATACATTCCTGTAATTGAATTCCCGTTGGCAGCCACTTTCTCGGGAGTTCCTGTGGCCATCACCTGCCCCCCTTTTTGGCCCCCCTCGGGCCCGATGTCGATTATGTGGTCGGCAACCTTGATCACATCGAGGTTATGCTCGATAACCAATACGGTATTCCCCCTGTCGACCAATTTATTGAGTACTTCCAGCAACACCCGGATGTCTTCAAAGTGAAGTCCGGTGGTGGGTTCGTCGAGGATGTAAAACGTTTTCCCGGTATCGCGTTTCGAGAGTTCGGTGGCCAGCTTTACCCGTTGGGCTTCACCGCCCGAAATGGTGGTCGACGATTGCCCAAGGGTGAGATACCCCAGGCCTACGTCCTGCAAGGTTTTGATTTTCTTGATGATCTGGGGAACGTTCTCGAAAAACTCAACCGCCAGGTTGATGGTCATATC
>CAZSIK010000307.1:0-3907 GCA_964606515.1 uncultured Prolixibacteraceae bacterium | reverse complement strand
CGTACACATCGGGCAAAAAATTCATTTCGATAAGCTTCATTCCTCCGCCCTGGCATTCTTCGCAACGGCCCCCTTTCACGTTAAACGAGAAACGTCCGGGTTTGTACCCACGGATTTTGGCCTCGGGCAGGGTGGTAAACAGGTCGCGTATATCGCTGAAAACCCCGGTATAGGTAGCAGGATTGGAACGAGGGGTACGACCAATTGGAGACTGGTCGACCTGAACCACTTTATCGATAAGCTCAAGCCCTTCTATGGCCTTGTACTCCAAGGGATCTTTTAGCGATTTGTAAAAGTATTGGCTAAGAATGGGCTGCAAGGTTTCGTTCACCAGGGTCGATTTCCCGCTACCTGAAACCCCGGTTACACAAATAAATTTTCCCAAAGGGAACGATACATCGATGTTCTTCAAATTGTTGCCTTTGCATCCGGTAAGGGTAAGCACTTTCCCATTCCCGGTCCTGCGGCTGGCTGGCACTTCAATTCGGGCTTCGCCACGCAGGTAGCGCGAAGTGAGGGAATCGCCCCTAAGGATGAGGTCGGGTTTGCCCTGGACCATCACTTTCCCGCCATGGCGACCAGCATAGGGTCCCAGGTCGACAATGTAATCGGCGTTGAGCATCATTTCCTTATCGTGCTCGACCACTACAACCGAGTTGCCGGTATCGCGCAGTTGTTCGAGAGAACGGATCAACTTCAGGTTATCTCGGTGGTGTAAGCCAATACTGGGTTCGTCGAGAATGTACAGTACATTGACCAGTTGGGAACCGATTTGGGTAGCCAGTCTGATTCTTTGAGATTCTCCCCCCGAAAGGGTCTTAGCAGGACGGTCGAGAGAGAGGTATTCAAGGCCCACATCGAGCATAAAGCCTAGGCGGTCACGGATTTCCTTAATCACTTCAACCCCGATCAGCCTTTGCCGTTCGCTAAGCCTCGATTCCAGTCCTTCGAGCCATTGGCCCAGTTCACGGATGTCCATCAGGGTAATGTCGGAAATATTTTTGTTGTCGATTTTAAACCACAGGGATTCCTTTTTTAGTCTGCGCCCTTCGCATTCAGGACAGGTTACTTCCTTAATGTATTGACTAGCCCATTTTTGTGCCGTTTTAGAAGTGTTATCCTCTTGCTGCGACTCCATGTACTTTACGATGCCTTCGTAGGTCATGAAGTAGTTGATATTTTCGCCCAGCGTCAGTTGAATGCGTTCGGGTGAACCATACAAAATTTTATCGAGAGCTTCATCGGGCATGTCCTCGATGGGGGTTTTCAGATTGCAGTTATGCAGTTCGGCAATGGCTTCGATCTGCCAGAAAATAAGCGAGTTCTTATAGGGTCCCAAAGGGGCTATTCCCCCCTTGTAAATGGTGGAAGAACGGTCGGGGAGGATCTTGTCCATGTCGAGAAAGGGAATTACCCCAAGCCCGTTGCATTTTGGGCAAGCCCCCTGTGGCGAGTTGAATGAAAAATGGTGAGGGGCCGGTTCGCTGTACGAAATACCTGAAGTGGGACACATCAGGTGCCGGCTGTAATACTTAACGCTTTCGGTGTCGGGGTTGAGTACCATTACAATGCCTTCGCCATGTTTCATGGCAGTTTGTACCGAGCTTTTAAGGCGTTTATCGGAGGCTTCGTCGACCACCATTTTATCGATTACCATTTCGATGAAATGGTTCTTGTACCGGTCGACTTTCATGCCATGAATCAGGTCTTTAATTTCTCCATCGACACGGGCATAAAGGAAACCTTTCTTCCTGATCTGCTCGAACAATTCGCGATAGTGGCCTTTTCTCCCTTTTACTACCGGAGCTAAAAGAACTACACGTTGATTGCCAAACTCTTGTCGAACCAATTCAAGAATTTGCTGTTCAGTGTATTTAATCATTTTCTCGCCGGTATTGTACGAATAGGCTTCTCCGGCCCTTGCAAACAAAAGGCGGAGAAAGTCGTAGATTTCGGTCACTGTGCCAACTGTGGATCGGGGATTTTTATTGGTTGTTTTTTGTTCGATCGAGATTACCGGACTCAAACCCGATATTTCATCCACATCGGGCCGCTCCATGTTGCCCAAAAATGAACGGGCATAAGCAGAGAAGGTTTCAATGTACCTGCGTTGTCCTTCTGCATAAATAGTGTCGAAGGCCAACGACGACTTTCCACTGCCGCTTAGTCCTGTAATAACAGTTAATTGGTCGCGGGGAATATCGACATCGATGTTGTGCAGGTTGTGTACCCTTGCACCCCTTACCTTGATGATGTTGTTTGTTGCCAATTCTCCCTGGTTTTGTTCCATGATCTTTACTTGTATTGCCTGAACTCTCCGGTTGGGATTTTTATCTGGTAGGTTTTCCCCATTTTATTCACCAGCATGGTGTCGCGAAGCCAGGGGTTCATTGTTTTCAATATTTTATAATTGGTGCCATTGCTTTCGGCGAATTCCGAGAAGCTGTTGATTTTGCCTTTTACTTCTACCCAACGAAAAGGGATTATGGGGTAGGTTTCTTGTTCTTCAACGAAAAAACCATACTCTTCAGGCGATTCAAGTATGATTTTCAGGGCAATGATGCGGAATACATAACGGCTGGTTTCTTCGTTCAGCAACAGGTCGTAATAGTGGGCTTGATTTTGTCGTTCCACTTGCCGGTCGACACCCGACATCCCCACGTTGTACGATGCAGCTACATTTGTCCAGTTCCCATAACGTGCATACGATTTTTTCAGATATTGGCACGCGGCCAGGGTGGCTTTCTCGAGATGGTAGCGTTCGTCGACCTCGGTATTGATTTCCAATCCATTTTCAAGAGCCGCAGGTTTCATGAATTGCCAAATCCCAGCCGCACCTGAAGGGGAGAGCGCCCTTTCGTTAAATGAGCTTTCGGCTATTGCAAGATACTTAAAATCGTCGGGCACACCTTGTTCTTTTAAAATGGGTTCAATTAGTGCAAAATATCGGGGCAACAACTTGATAATCCGTAGGGTTTGTGAGTGGAAAAATGCGTTCACCATCATTTCACGGTCAAGGCTTTCGTACACATCGAAATTGTGCAAAGGGACCACTTCTCCTGCAAAGCTGACCTTTTCTGGAATTTTGGGAGCAACTACCGTTTGAACCTGACCATTGGCAGATAAGTTATTTCCCTTGTTTTCCTGAGCATAACAAGAACTTACAAGCAGAAGAAAAACGGAACTGTAAATGAAGGCAAAGAAATGAATGCGATAGATAGAAATGAAAGTCATGTTGTTACTTGTTGATATCCTTGGAATTTCAAATTATCAGCCCCCTAAGGCCACAAGCTGCAAAAATACCTGAAAATCCAATCTGCAGCAAAATAATGATTGGAAAAGAGAAGGAAATGCAGCCAAAGATAACTAAGCAGTCAGGAGGGAGGATAAAAAAAGTTTCTTTATTCGCTTTGCCCTTTATTTTGCCGGTTGGGCAAATAGTTTTACATCGTCGTGGGATATTTCGTTGCCGCAAAGGATGATGAGGCGTTCGATCACGTTTCTGAATTCGCGTATGTTTCCTGTCCATTTTAGCCCCTTCAGTTCTTCAATGGCTTTTGGGGAAATCGACTTTCGGGGCATGCCATAATCTCCACAAATCATTTCGATGAAATAATAGGCAAGAAGCGGAATATCTTCAGTTCGTTCGTTAAGCGATGGGACCCGTATTACAATTACGCTAAGGCGGTGGTACAAATCTTCGCGGAAATTACCGGCTTGGATTTCCTTTTGAAGATCCTTGTTGGTTGCTGCAATTACCCGAACATTTATTTTTATTGCCTTTTCACCACCCACCCTCGATATTTCATTTTCTTGCAAGGCTCTTAATACTTTAGCCTGTGCCGAAAGGCTCATGTCGCCAATCTCGTCGAGAAAAAGGGTGCCCCCTTCGGCTTGCTCAAATTTG
>CAZSIK010000306.1:0-4712 GCA_964606515.1 uncultured Prolixibacteraceae bacterium | reverse complement strand
AGGTTTGTAGAACGTATTGGCATCAACGATGATTCGCTGGTTATGGCTCCTTGTGATGGAAAAATTGTGGTGATTGAAGAACAAGAGGAAACAGAAATTCTGCATGAAAAAAGGATCAAAGTTTCTATTTTCATGTCGCCGCTTAATGTGCATATTAACTGGTTCCCGGTAAGCGGGAAAATTATTGAGGTTAAAATGCACAAGGGAAGCCACTTGGTGGCCTGGGCCCCTAAATCGTCGACCCATAACGAACGTTCCACCGTTATAATCGAAGCCCCCAATAAACAAACCATTCTGATCAGGCAAATTGCTGGTGCAGTGGCCCGACGTGTTGTCTGTTATGCCAGTAAAGGAAACTATGCTGAACAAAACCAACATTTGGGATTTATTAAGTTCGGCTCAAGAGTTGATTTATTCCTCCCTGTCAATGCAGAAATAAAAGTAAAGCTCAATCAAACTTCAATAGGAACGCAGACTGTAATTGCAAAACTTAATTGACATGGGTACTTCAAAAGTAAAAGTCATCAAGAGTTTTATACCCAATTTATTGACCCTATCGAACCTGATGTGCGGTTCAGTGGCCATTTGGTTCGCATTTAATAGTAGGTTGGATATGGCTGCTTACTTGATGTTTGTTGCTGCTGTCCTTGATTTTTTGGATGGTTTTGTTGCCCGTTTGTTAAAGGTATCAGGAGAACTGGGCAAACAACTCGATTCCCTGGCTGATGTAATTACGTTCGGACTCTTGCCGGGTTTTATTGCGTACTTCATTATTCAAACTCTTTCTGCTGCCATTGTATTACCTTCTTTTTTGAGATGGATCATCGATTTATGGCCTTTGCTCATCCCTGCATTCTCTGCATTTCGGCTTGCCCGGTTCAATATCGACACCCGGCAGGCTCATGGTTTTATCGGCCTTCCAACCCCGGCAAATGCAATTTTATGGGCTGTTGCCGGTTGGATGATGGCTTCTAAAAACTATTTCATACAAAATCAGGGATTTTGGCTCATCGTATTTCTTGTTTTGGTACTGGTCCTCTCCTTTTTGTTGGTCTCGGAACTTAGGATGTTTGCCTTAAAATTTTCAAATTTTTCATTGAAAGACAATAAAATACGGTATCTAATTCTTGCCGTTTCACTGGTGTTGATCGTGTTGGGTGGAATTAAAGGATTGGGATTATCTATTCTTTTGTATATTTTGGTTTCATTGTTTTATCAGGAAAAGCAACATTAAAGCCGATCCCATAATAAACAATCACTTTGTATTTTGTGGAGGAGTTTTGAGTGGTTCCGTATGTACACTGATCAAAGTTTGCACCCCAAAACGGCTTCTAAGGTTTTTTTCAACCTGAGTGGCAATATCGTGCGATTCAACAAAAGAAATTTCGCGATCGAGTTGGATGTGTATGTCAATTGCGTATATGTTCCCAATTTTACGGGTTTTGAGCCTGTGTGAATCCATGACCCCAGGGGTAAGGTGTATGATTCTCAAAATTTCGTTTTCGGTTTCTTCAGGGAGTGCTGCTTCCAATAGTTCCTTCACGCTGGGTAATCCTAAACGAAAGGCAACCTGAATAATAAAAACACTGACGATCACTCCGGCAAGAGGATCGAGTATGGTCCAACGTCCACCAAGAAAAATTGCGCCTCCAATTCCCAGCATGGTTCCGATACTGGAAAAGGCATCCGATCGGTGGTGCCACGCATTGGCAATGACAGCCTGGTTTTCGATCGATTTTCCAACTTTTAGGGTGAATCTAAAAAGTACTTCTTTTGAAATAATGGATACTATAGCTGCAATTAGTGCAATAATCGAAGGGGCTTCAACAGCCTGGCCCGAAAAAGAATTTTTTATTTTCACTATCCCGCTATAACCAATGCCAAAACCTACAAAAAGCAAGGCTAAACTAATAAGTAAGGTAGCGAAAGTTTCAAATTTACCATGCCCGTATTTATGATCTTCATCGCTCGCTTTTCCTGAAACTCCTACAAACACAATCACGATAATATCGGTAAGAAAATCAGAAAGAGAATGTACTGCATCAGCAAGCATTGCAGCGCTTTTCCCTAAAATGCCAGCAACTAATTTGGTAAGTGAAAGGATTAGGTTAACAAAAAAACCAATCCAAGTAACCCTCTTTGCAATTTGAGTTCTATCCTTGCTCATGATTATTGTGACTGAGTATTAGAAATTTGACTTTGATGGATGGCCCAGAGCATTCATTATCATAAATTCAGGGTAAAAATAGAGTTTTCGAACGAATTAATTTCTTATCTTGTCGGAAAAGCTTAAGTATGGTCCGAGTATTCTTTCTTATCGGTGTTTTCTTTTTGCCTATTTTCGGATTCGCGCAACTCCGTAACGGTTGGCGGTCGGTATATGACCGTGATGGACGCTTAAGCAATATGAAATTTTATACCGAAGGCATCGAGATGCCCGATTCTACAATTTATTTTCAATACTATACCGATAATGTCCTCAAAGGGATAATCAAAGGGGAAATTATCCCTGGGAAAGGATGTCAGGATGGCCAGGTTTGGCTTTTTTCAGAATTGGGAGAAATAACCAGTTATTCAATCAGAAGCAGGGGTCAAGTTGTTTTTAGTGTGCAAAAAGATAATGAAAGTCATTTTTATTCTTCCTGGACCGATCTGTTTTCATCGCAATCAGTATTCTGGAAAGGTTATAATGTGTCGGTTTCAGACGACAAAATGATCTTAAACAACACAAAGGAAATGGCTGCTGCTGTTTTTGATCCAGTTATCCCTGTCGATCTTTCTCAAAAATTTAAATTTTCAGTTCTGATACCCAAAACAGAGAATAACTTACAACTTGGGGTGCTGTTGGGTTGGAAAGATCCTGAAAATTGGGTTTCTGTCGAGATTAACGAGGGCTCAAAATATGGTGTTTTTATCCATAAGGATGGATTAATGATTGAACACGTAGGCCTTAAAACTATTGAAAAGCAAAATAGAACACATAACCTGCTTTCGATCAATCAAAGTAACAACAGCATTGTAATAGAAATCAACCAAAATATTGAAACCATTATCCCATTGCCCGACCTTCCGGGCCGATTGATCGGGTTGATCAACCGGTCGCAGGGGAAAGCCAGCTTTGATGAAATGAATTTTAGTTATCCGCTTGCCAATAACGAAGCGTTTTATTCGGCAAACTGGTTTGGAGTAGGCTCAGGCATGATCATTTCTGAGGATGGGCGAATCATGACAACCTACGATGTGGTTGAAAACAAGGGACATTTAAGGGTGAAAGGTTTTGTTAAGGGAAAATATTTCGTAGCCCCTGTCGAGGTGTTGGCCTTGGAAGAAGACCATAACCTTGCCGTATTGAAAATTTTGTCTGAACATTTGCCCTCATTAAGTGAAAATCCTTTTGGATACCTTGACCGAAAGCCGGCAAGCGACTCGAAAATTTATGCAATGGGATTTCCTCATGCCGTAAGTGGTATTTGGCTGCCCTCAACTCATTTCGAAGGGAAAGTGCTTCCTTCAGGTTCGGGTGGCCTTGCCCGAATGGTAGAACTGCCTTTTCGCTACGGGATGATCGGGTCTCCCGTTTTCGACGATTATTTGAATTTAATCGGGATCATTTCAGGAAAAGGTACAAGCCTTTCGTATACTGAAATGGTTGATTTTTATGATAATAAAAGAATTTTTCAAGCTTTGCTGCAAAGTTCTGCCCGATCAATGAATTCATCGTTTAAGGATCTGCCATTCAGCGATAAACAAAAACGGATACAAGATAACCTGGTTATTGTCGAAGCCGCGCTGATTGGGGAAGAAACCTATTAAATCTCGCTTTCTTTCAAGCGTTCGGCATTCTCTTCAAATTGAAGTTTTTCAATGATTTCGGTAATGTCGCCATCGATTATTGCCGGGAGATTATACAGGGTGAGCCCGATCCTGTGATCGGTAACCCTTCCCTGAGGCCAGTTGTAGGTCCTGATTTTAGCCGATCGATCGCCTGTTGAAACCATTGTTTTCCTCTTCGAGGCGATCTCGTCGATGTATTTTTGGTATTCCATATTATAAATACGGGTACGAAGCTCGGTCATTGCTTTGGCCAAATTTTTCAGCTGCGATTTTTCATCCTGACAGGTAACTACAATGCCCGTGGGGATATGGGTAAGCCGAATGGCCGAATAAGTGGTGTTTACACTTTGACCTCCAGGGCCTGAAGAACAATAAGTGTCCTTCCTGATATCGCTTTCTTTTAATTCCACATCAAATTCTTCGGCTTCGGGCAACACGGCAACCGAAGCGGCCGAGGTGTGCACCCTGCCCTGGGTTTCAGTTTGAGGCACCCGCTGAACCCGGTGAACGCCCGATTCGTATTTCAGAATACCGTATACCCCTTCACCACTAACTTTAGCTACAATTTCCTTGTACCCTCCCGAAGTGCCTTCGCTTGTATTGGTTACTTCGAGGCGCCAGCCTTTACGCTCGCAAAATTTTGAATACATCCTGAAGAGATCACCTGCAAAGATACTGGCTTCATCTCCTCCTGTTCCTGCCCTGATTTCAAGAATAGCGTTTTTTGAATCCTCAGGATCAGCTGGCACAAGCAACAGTTTGATCAAGTTCTCCTGGGGCCCGAGTTGTGCATCCAGTTCATCAATTTCTTGTTTGGCCATCTCGCGCATTTCCTCATCACTTTCTTCCGAAAGCAGTTCTTTGGCAGAAATAATATG
>CAZSIK010000305.1:0-4739 GCA_964606515.1 uncultured Prolixibacteraceae bacterium | reverse complement strand
AAGCTGTTCAAAGACGGTCTGATCGTCCGCGGGAAACGCCTGGTCAACTGGGACACGCATCTGCAGACCGCCGTCGCCGACGACGAGGTCTACCACGAGCAGGTCAAAGGTCACTTTTACCACTTCAAGTACCCCATAACGAGGATCGGAGGGATAAAAACAGCTGTTCCCGGGCTGCTTTGCCGAGACTACGGTTGTTCCAATCCCTTTCAGGTAGAGGGTGTCGTTCGACACTTCGGCAACCTGTTTCAACGATGATCCAAACACCAGTGGAAAACCCGATGAAGAAGATCCGGAAACCACATAAAACCGATCGCTGTAGCGAACAACCGGGATGGGGTGTATTTTGATGGTTTGTTGTTTCTTATAGATTGGCAACCATGCACTGAATGCGTTGGTATAAGCCTCATTTTTCCCGCCACAATAAGAATCCTTCACCATTTCTTTGACCCGAATTTCACTTCCACAAAGCATTTCCGAGATAGATAAACTATCAACACGACCCCCATTGACATCAAAAACATCACCCGCTTCGTCATCCCTGAACTGCCATTGATAACTGAATATCATGTTCCCGGAACAATTATCGAGAGAGTCAGTCCATGTTCCTGGCGTAAAACTTGCCACTTCACCAAAACCCACCTGAGCATTTATTGAAGGAAGAACCAAATTTACCGGGGGATCGTTTACCTGAATCACCGTTAAATAGGAAAGGGCGGGAACACCCTCATCGAGCCCATCGCTTACCTTTATACTAACCTGCCTGACAACATTCGCATTGGGATAATTATGATCGATGAATAAAGCCACATCGAGGATGACTTGAGCCCAATCTGAATGATCCATTCTTCCAATTCTGCTCAAGGTTAAGAAACCTGAAGCGTTCCCCTGAACTTGTATTCTCTGGTTGTTCCCATTATAGATTAATTTTTCGTTCTGAAGATGTACTGGGTTGAGCAATTCAACAGTAAGCACCTGGATTGTATCTCCATCCTCATCAGACAAAACCACATCTAAATCGGCAATTTTGCCATCGGGATCCTGTTCTTTGCAGCTTCCTTTGTAGCGGTTGCCGTCGATCCCTGTACTGTTATCCTCGTCCAGATCAATGGTAGGAGCTGAATTTACCAAAACGAAACTGCCTTCTTCCGAATACGAAGTACCCGCGGTGTTTATTACCAAGGCCCTATAAAACAAGGTATCAGGCCCAGGCAACCCTTCAAGTCGGATCGAGTAATCCGATTCATGTTTCCAGTTTCCGTATTCAAGTTTTCTAATGCCACTTCCCGGCACAAAGCCTTTTTGGAGCGACCATTCCACACCGCGGGCTAAGTACACGCTGTCGTTCAAATTGGAGATTATGGCATTTATTGTTGCCGAAGTCCTTAAAATACCATTAACAGTTCCCAACATTACTTCTGGAGCACTGCTTGCGGTAGTAAAGCGAAGCACCTCGCCATAGCCATTTCCTTCGCTGCTTATGGCATAAGCCCTGGCAAAATATTCATGAAATGGTTTTAGCCCAACAAGGGTGCCATAAGTAGGGTTACCGGTCAAGCCAGTACCTGTTCGGTTATTGCTCACGGTTGGGTTATCGGCAGTGCTCCAGCAAATCCCCCTTTCCTTAATTTCAGATCCGTTTGAACTGAGCAGATGGTTGCATATTTTCGCACTGAAAGGAGTAATATCTGAAGCCCCACAGGTTTCCACTTCCGGGGGAATTCCCTCGGAAGTAAAACTCCAGATAGGACTTGCAGTTTCCAGTTTTCCATCGTTGGCCACGATATTCCAGAAGTACTTTGTTTTATGTTTTATGGTTTCGGGCTTATAAAACCGGTTATAGGTCGAAGCTAGCAAGGTTGGTGGATTCGTTTCTGAAAAATAAACTTTATAAAGCACCTCATCGCCATTCGGATCGCCACCAGTCCAACTCAATTGCGCGGAAAGGTCAACACTTTCAGTCAAATCGTCCGGATTAGGGTTTGCAGGCCGATAAGGAGGCAAGTTCATGCTAACGCCTGTAATGGCAATATCGTCTACGAACATCCATTGGTCTTTACTCAAGTCGCCATTCTCTTGGGTAAATTGAAGCCGTACAATTTGTCCCTGGAATGCACTCAAATCGGCATGATATTCTACCCATTCACTATCGTTGAAATCGCCTTCGAAAAACGCCACCAGTTGGTCAGTCCCCCATTGTGGATAAAGAAGTGCCGATTGGTTATTTCTTGTAGAATTCAACGGGGTGGAACGTTTAACCCAAAAACTAAGGGAAGCATTTTCGGGCACAACAAACGTGAGTAAAAGTGAGCTTGTAGCAACCGACACAAACGATTCCTTACCCAGACGCATCGATTTGCTACCCGTATTGGCAGTTCCTGGAACTACTTCATAAAGACCAAAAGGGCTGAATTTTCCTGCTCCTCCCGATTCAAACGATTCAACATAAGGAAAAGAAACCGCTACCGGATTAACCGGTTCAATTCCAAATAATGCCTCTTGTTTATTGGTATAGTTTGAAGTGCCCGGGGTTAAGGCCGACAGCAGATAGTATCCATCGGCATACCCCCCCCACCCCCAGTTAAAATGAAAGTGGGTGTCATTATAACCATCACAAATCCAAGCATGGCCAACTGTATAACTTGGATTATATCCAGAATAAAGGATAGGCCGTCCTTGGTTCAAATCCGATTTCATCAAGGCAATCCACTCATCATCGTTCCAACGTGCTTTTTCGGAACTAAACAAGGTAGTATTGTATTTAAAATAAGAAATAAAAGCCTCATTACAAGCGCTTAAAGCAGCACCTGACCCATCAGGACCAAAGTCCATGTCGACCGAAACCGCACAATGATAATTTATTTGGGCCAGTTCATTTTCAGGCGATGTGGGTTTGTTGGGCATGGCGGTCCAATTGTATCCTGCCTCGGCAAAATTGGCACTTTGCAATCCATAGCTTGGATGGTTGTATTCATGCTGACCGATCCCTGAAGCCGGGTGGGCCCAGTACTTCATGGTTTGAGCCATGGATGTGGCAACACAACCAATCCACACATGGCCATTCCCGGTGCTGCTTGTAGGATCGACAGGAGCCATCTCGTTAAAAAAGCGGCCTTGGTTCCATTGAGTGGCGACAAGGGGCCCCACCGTCGCTGTAGTCGATTTCAATAAAGGAAGGGTATTGGAAGTATCGGCAAGAAGCTCCCATTTATCCGTTGTTGCAGGTAAAGCAGAAAATCCATCATCGAACGACCGGATGATTTCTTCTGAAAGCAATCCAATCCATTGTTCAAATTGAATGGGAAGCTCTTCAAAATTTATGCGGGTAACAGCTGAATAACCTGGAACAGGCTCAGCATTTTGGCTCGCCGAAACCAGCACCCACCCAACCGGGTTAAAGCTTACTACATAAAGCGAAGTTGTATCGTCTTTGCGTATTTCCTCAACAAATTCAACATTTTCAGCAAAAAATCGAACCTGTTGATGTGAATTGAGCCAATTTACTGCCACAACAATGGCTTGTTCCCGGCTAATCGACGATGAAAAACCAGATAAAGAAACGACTAGCAATAGTGCCAGATTCACATAACGAATTATTTTCCTCATTTTCCCTTCTGCCCATTTAAATAATCACCGAAAAATAGGTGAAAAGCTAAGGAATAACAAGAAAGCAATGAATTTCGTTTAAAAAATCAGCAGATCGACAATGGGTTTTCAACCTTCTCGTCCAACAAAGCCATCGAGATAACCTCTGAAATGGTTTTCAGATAATGAAATCGGACATCCTTTAAATAGATCGGGTTGATTTCTTCGATATCTTTTCGGTTTTCTTCAGAAAGAATGATTTGGGTTATACCCGCCCTCTTGGCAGCCAGAATTTTTTCTTTAATGCCTCCCACTGGCAGTACTTTACCCCTTAAGGTTATTTCACCGGTCATTGCAATACCGGGCTTTACCTTACGCTGGGTAAATGCCGAAGCGATTGAGGTAACCATTGTAATTCCGGCCGATGGTCCGTCTTTGGGGATGGCCCCTTCAGGTACATGGACATGAACATTCCATTTCGAGAACACTTCGGGATCGAGTGTCAGGGTTTCGGCATGAGCTTTAAGGTATTCAAGGGCCAACATGGCCGACTCCTTCATCACCTCTCCCAGGTTCCCGGTCATTGTAAGTTGTCCTTTACCTTTACTCAGGCTGGTTTCAACATATAAAATTTCTCCGCCCACGGCTGTCCAGGCCAAACCAGTAACTACCCCTGCAAAACTATTTCCCTGGTATTTTTCTTTCGAATACTTTTGAATGCCTAACAGTTGCCGAGTCGATTCAATATCGATTACAGAAGCCACTTCCTCGCCAAAGGCAATTTTCCGGGCAATCCGCCTTACCAGTTTGGCCAATTGTTTGTCGAGAGCACGTACTCCCGATTCACGGGTATAATTTTCAACAATGAATTCAACCACCTCGTTTGAAAGTGAGACTTGGCCAGGTTTCAATCCATGATTTTCGAGCTGTCTGGGAAGAAGGTGCCTTTGGGCGATCTCGATTTTTTCCTCAACCAGATATCCGCTTACCTCGATCAGCTCCATCCGGTCGCGCAAAGGTTCGCTAATGTTGCTCAGGTTGTTGGCTGTAGCAACAAACATTACTTTGGAGAGGTCGTACTCCACATCGAGGTAATTATCGTGAAACTCGAAATTTTGCTCCGGGTCGAGTACCTCGAGCAAGGCAGAGGCCGG
>CAZSIK010000304.1:0-4747 GCA_964606515.1 uncultured Prolixibacteraceae bacterium | reverse complement strand
AGACAATATGGTTGATTTTAAATGAATCGCCATCCTGAACCCTTAGGTTGAAATACCCTTTAGAGTCGGTTGTATAGGCGCGTACTGTACGATAATTGATTAATACGGCATTTTCAACAGGGACAGAATCCTGATCGAGCAGATAACCAGAGAAATAGAGCTCTTGTGATTGTACTTTCACTACAGTAAACAGCAATACAACAATGATTTTTACTATCCGTTTCATGAAAAGTAAAATTAAATCATGATTGTGTTAAATGCCTTTAAATGAAATTAATATTGCTTAAATCCTTTATTGATTTTTAATTATTTTGAAAGTCTGTCTCTGGCCGTTCAGGTAAAAACTGATCAGGTAAATCCCTTTTGGAAGGGGAGCCAGGTCGATTGAGGATTCTTGTTGGAAAATGGTACCGGATTCCTGAATCCTCCCTGCGAAATCTGCAATTGAATACCCGAACGGAATTTTCGCGGGCTGCATTGCCTTGATGTGTAAGGTTCCGGAAGTAGGTGTCGGGAAAATTCTGAATGCTTCTTCTTTTGCGTATGCTTCTGATTTTCCCTTTGAAACCAGAAACATAAAGGGCAATTCTTTTTCAATAGGCGATGCACTGCCCGATTCATCCAACAAGAACGTGGCAGTCCAAGAAGGCCGGTCGGGAAGTTGTTTTTTTTCGACAAGCGATTGCCAATCCTGATCGGTCAGGCGTTGAAAATGGTCTGTAATTTTTTCGTAGTACGAAAAGAAAGGGCCAGTATAGGTGATGTACTGGTTTTCGTTACCCGGTTGGGGAATCGTAAATACACCAAGATTGACTTTACCTACACCGGTATGCAAAACTTTCCCTACAACGCTTCCATATTCGTCGGTGGGCTGGGTATGCAGATCGACGGTAAGAAAATCGTTTTTAACCATTTCTTCAGGATTAAGAAATAGCTTGCTGTACCAACCCGAATACGGAGGGGCGCCGCTCCCGCCTTCGATAAAGAGCATTTGTTTTAACCACTTTTCTTCACTTTCAGAAAAAGGTTGCTGGTGAATTTCTTTTATGGCCAGATCGCGTAATTGGATCATGGTTTCAGAAAAGGAGGTGAAAAAATTGGGGATCATTGTAAATTCCCAGGATTCTACTTTTAGCTTGGACATAAAATCGGCAGCATGGGCAGTAAATACGGCCAGGCGTTCGTAAAAAGCGGGATACGGTTCAATATAGGAATAGGGGTATGAGCAACCGGACATACTGGTATACGAGGGTTTGGCGTACAAAAGGTTATCGTGCCTGAGCTGGGTCCAGCTTCCCAGTTGGGTGTTCATTTTTTGATGGTGCCAGGCCGAGGTTTGCATGAAAAAAGGAAGTGTAGCCTCTGTGGTTTTGGGATTCAATTCTCGAATGGCACTGAGCCAGGTGTTATACAGGCTTGCCTCCCAGTAACTCTCGGGTTTTGAATCGACAAGGTAGCGCATGTTGGCCAGGTTGGGGGCATAATGATACTGGTCGATTTCGGGTTGAAGGAAAAAGGCCGCATCGTTGTTGCCCAGGGCAAACAAGGCATCAAGGGTAAGGGGCATCATCCTTCTTATTTTTATTTTATCGCGTACAATCCTGTCGTAAACCACATTCGATAAAATATGGGAATCGATAATGTAGCGTTGTCCCGAGAGTTTGAACGAAATGGGGAGTAGGTCGGGCTTTTCTGCGTCGGGATCGGCAAATAAGGCTTCACCCAAAATTTGTTGTTCAAAGTCCTTATTGGTTACCAAACCTAAAAGGTAGTCGTCGTAAATTGAATCGTTGATAAGTTGCGCAGCCGAAGTAATGTTTTTCTGTGCAAGGTATTGACTGTATTGTGCAGGGGAGACATTGTCGCTGATCCCGACAAAATAATCGATCAGGGTTTCGTGCAGTTGGTAAAGGTGCAAGGCTTCCGATTGTTGGAGCATCTGGTTTAGCAGGAAGGCATCGATGTTCATCCGGCGGTTTTCCTCACGGTCCCAGGGTTTGGTCCAGGGTGTATTGGGTGGCGGGGTAAGGTAGAAATCGATTCTTCCGATCCACATCATGGCTTTGAAATAGGGCTCAAGCGACTTGTACCTCATCCTTTTGTCGCTTTCGGTATACACGTAATGCCCCCTTACTTTAAATTGTGAGAAGTCGATTGATTTTTTTTGTGGAAGCTTGCAAAAGAGGGGCAGTTCAACCATGATTTCGTTTTTAATGCATTCCATTACTTCATTGTAAAACGATTCGGAAGCAATCCTGACCGCTTGTTTGTTGTCGGTTATGAGAGAATAAAGTACTGTCAGGTAAAGATCGAGATCGGCAAGGCACTCTTCTGGAATTTTTCCAGCATACGAGAGAGAAAAAGCGGGGAAATCGTGATATAAGGAGGCAATCAGTTTTTCGATGTTCCCGCTGAGTAAATCCCTTTCGATGGTTTTCAGAAGGAAAGCGTAAGAACCGTGTAAGGCCTGCAATATCGCGTCGGTGGAAACAAATACGGGAAGGTCGTTGGCGTATACATGATGAAATGCCTCAGAAAAATGGTTGAACGACAGCCTTTCGGTAATGAAAAAATGATTGTCGGTAAGCTTTTGCTGTTCCTCTTTTGTAAGGGCAAGGATTTTTGCTGTGGTATTGAAAAAGAGTACTTCGTCGGGTCTGGGGGTGTTGCTGTAGCCCTTGTAGTATAGATTGCCTGGGCGAGGGTAGGCATTATTGAGCTGTTGGTACTCCCAATTTCTATTGACTTCCCTGAATTCAAGAAATGATTGTAACGTGGGTTGTGGATAACTGTTTGCGACCAACAATAGAATAATGGCGAAGCAGAGGATCAAGGTTTTCATGGCATCGGTTTTTATTATTCGAGGGTAAAGTTATTAATAAATGGGGTTCAAAACAAGCCATTTACCATTCGAAAAAGTCGTCCATGTCGCGTCGGTCTTTTTTGGTCGGCCTGCCCGCACCCCGATCGCGGTTGCTCCATTGCATTTGTTTCTGGATTTCGAGGATTTCGAGTGCTTCTTTTGGGGTTTGGTCTTCAAGGTATTCGGGAACCAGTTTGGCGCCCATTCTTTTTTCGGCCAGTTGAAGCACCTTATACTTATAAATAACCGGATTTTTCCTTACCTCGATGATGTCGCCAATTTTAATATCGCGCGAGGGTTTAGCTTCCATGCCATTAACCTTAATTCTTCCCTTGCTGCATTCTTCGGTAGCGATGCTCCGGGTTTTGAATATCCTAACGGCAAAAAGCCATTTATCGATGCGTATGCCGCCCGCCATGGTTATTTATTGTTGAACTGATTCATGGTACGGTCGATGCCAACGGTGCCAAACGATTTGATTACCTGAACCACTTTATCCATTCTTTCGGGAAGGGCTTCTTTTTCTTCGCTGGTCCATTCGCTCAATACGAAATCGACTTGTCGTCCTTTTTCAAACTGGTTTCCAATTCCGAAGCGGACCCTGGCATATTGGTCGGTGCCTAATATTTCGTTGATGTGTTTCAGTCCGTTATGCCCGGCATCGCTTCCTTTGGCCCTGATGCGTATACTGCCAAACGGCAAGGCAAGGTCGTCGACAATAACCATGAGGTTTGCCAGTTCAATGTTTTCTTTCTGAAGCCAATACCTGATGGCATTTCCGCTGAGGTTCATGTAGGTTGAAGGCTTCAGCAGGATGAAACTACGGCCTTTAAATTTGTATTCGGCAATGGAGCCGTATCTTCGGTTGGGGTCAAAAACAAGATTGGACGCCCCGGCAAGGGCGTCCAATATCATAAAGCCAATATTATGGCGGGTATTTGCGTATTCTTCGCCGATATTTCCAAGTCCTGCAATTAAATATTTCATTGCTTCGCGGGTCAGGGAAAAATCAGTTTACTTTTTCTTTTTGGCAGGAGCCTTCTCTTCGGTTTTCTGTGCAGCAGCACGGGCAGCCCTGGTCATCATGATCCTGGCAACCGGTACCGATTTCCCGTTTAGGAAAGTTACTTTGTCGGAAGCCAAATCGCCAACCCTGATGCTTTGTCCAAGGTCAAGTTCGGTAACATCAACTTCAATGGTATCGGGAAGATCTTTAGGCAGAGCTAAAACCGACAGCCTGCGTACTTCAATCTGCAATTTACCCCCGCTCTTGATCCCTTTTGCAAAACCTTTAATTTCGACCGGGATGCTTACTTTTACCGGTTTCTTATCTGAAATTTTCATGAAATCGATATGGATCAATTCATCGCTTACCGGGTCAAATTGAAGGTCCTGCATCAGAGCCTGGTGTTTTTCACCTTCAATTTCGAGATTGACAAGGTACACATTTGGAGTGTACACCAATTTCTGGAAATCGTTTTTTGGGGCATAAAAATGAATGGGTTCTTCAGTTCCGTAGAGAACGCAAGGTACACTACCCTCAAGCCTTAAAGCCCTCGATTCTTTCTTTCCCAATGATGGTCTTAGCTTACCGCTAACGTCAAAAGTCTTCATAAATTCATTTTTTGTGGTACTCAGCCCTTCCTTTACGTTATAGAAACACGATCAGGACAAACCGCATACACTGGTTTATAACTCAATTTTTTAAAAGCGCTGCAAAGATATCAATTTATTGAAAAAATGAAACAGAATCGATAAATGAATAAAAAAAAGAGCAGAGCTGGGTAGTACGTTTAACATCTTTCGTATATATTTGCAGCCGCAAAACAGGAGAGTTGCCAGAGTGGTCGATCGGGGCAGACTCGAAATCTGTTGTACCCTTCG
>CAZSIK010000303.1:1165-4748 GCA_964606515.1 uncultured Prolixibacteraceae bacterium | reverse complement strand
GGCCATGCGCCAGATGAAAGGCGGAATATCGCTAGAAATTAAATACTTACGAGATCAATTGCTTCATTTTATTACCTTGGTGGAATTGGAACTTGATTTTGGAGAGGAAGATGTTGAATTCGCCAACCGGGAACAGTTAAGCCAACTGGTTAGCAAAATAGAGCAGGTTATCGGGCGATTGATTGACTCCTTTCACTATGGAAATGCCATCAAAAACGGGATACCGGTTGCTATAATCGGCAACACCAATGTGGGCAAATCGACTCTGTTGAATGCTTTGCTCAACGAAGAAAGGGCCATAGTTTCGGAGATTGCAGGCACTACACGCGATGTAATAGAAGATGTTATCAATATCGAAGGTGTTCAGTTCCGATTTATCGATACTGCGGGCATCAGGCATACCCAGGATACTATTGAAAGTTTGGGGATCGAACGTACTTATGCCAAGATTGAACAGGCCGAGGTAGTTTTAACCCTTATCGATGCTACTGAAACGCTTAACGAAATTATAAAATTCTTGACCCAGATGAGCGACCGCTTGCATCAGAAAAGTTCGGTATTGGTAATCAACAAAATAGATCGTGCCAGCGAGAGTCAAACCGACGAATTACGCGCGTTGGGCGAATCGATGGGGATCCCTACCCTTTTTATTTCAGCAAAACACAAGAAAAACATTGAACTATTAACTAATTTTTTAGTTGAAGCTACTCATCAGCAAGGCCTGTCCGAAAATGATGTGATCATTTCTAATGCAAGGCACCTCGAGGCCTTGATTCCCGCCCGTGAAGCAATAATACGAGTTGGAGAAGGTTTGCAATCAAGTATTTCAGGTGATTTTCTTGCTCAGGACATCCGCGAATGCTTGTATCATCTGGGGTCCATCACAGGCGAAATAGGGACAGAGGAAGTGTTGGGCAATGTTTTCAAGAATTTTTGTATCGGAAAGTGAGTGAGCCTCACATTTCAGAAGCGAAGCGCACTGAAAAGCGGTGGTCGAACTCATCCCGCTGAGGGAAACTAAAGCGGGATCTCAAATAAAAATAGATTATTTTGAGATTTTTAAACCCGGCATATCAATTTGATAGATGCTCCATCCTCCGTATTCAGAGGGGTGCAGCTTGAAACATCCATCGCCTTTAAATTCAATATATTGGGCAGTTCCTTCGAATACGCCACGATAGCAAATGTAAAATTCAACAAGGGCATCCTCCTTCGTGTCATTCACAACTAACGATTTAACTTCAAAGGTAAGGACATTGAACGAATCGAATGAGTCAAGAAAAGCATTGATACTTTTTATAACTTTTTCTTTATCAAGAGCATTCCCGCTAATATCACAAAAGTTTTGTTCATCGATATAAAGCAAGTCATAACCTTTACCACCGATATTCTCCATCTTCGCCATTGACATCCTGAAAAAATAATCAATAGCTCTTTCAATTTCGTTTTGAACATTAGGATGGAATTCTTCGTAAATAAAACAGTTTGTCATACCGGGTATCCGCATGTCATCCATTTCGTGTTCAAACAATTCTTCGGTTATGAAGCGATACAACTCTTTTTCTTCAACTTCGCAAATTGTATCCAATGAGATATTATTTTTAGCCAGCAAATTGAACAATTCATATAGCCTGGGGGAAATTTCACTTTCGTTTATTTCAGTAATTCTTCGATATTCCGGCTTACCAATGTATTCCCAAACAGTTATACGCTTAGCATTTTCGTACTGGTTTTCAAAATCTTCAATATAATTCAGCCAATTATTTTCAATTTCGGGTGGAAGTTCATCGTTAACCTTGCTAAAAAATGCTCCGTATTTTTCAGTTAGTGCATTCTTTTTTAATTCGTTATCAATTTTTTTGTCGATCTGATCATCTTGTTTCATTGTATTCTGTTTTTTGTGTGACATTTAGTTTAAAAACACAATTTTACATGTAAATATAAAACTAAGTTTTAGGATGATGATATTTTGGTATTAATTAATGGAAATAATTCGGGGAGTATTTAGGGGTATTCGATAGGATTGGTAAGAGAAACTTTGGTCAAAATCATCGCTATATGCAGAAAAAAAAATGGAAGAGGATAATCCTACTTCCATTTTTTTTATCAATAAATATTTTATCTCAGAACCTCCATTCAAGCCCGACATTTAGGCTTCCTCGTTGCAGTGGCATGTCGTTTTGATCGTAAAAATAGTTGAAAAACGAGGTGTACTCAGGTTTCAGCGTGATCCCCAATTGCTCGTTAACGTTGTATTTCAATATCAAGCCTCCTACAGCTCCGGCAAGGGTGTTGATGTGCCCGGTTTGTCCGTTATAACGGTCGGTAATATAACTGTCGTAATTACTTTTTTCGCCACCATAAGTATATGAACGAGCGTAGTCACCAATGTTGAATTCAGCTTTTAAACCTGCAGTTATGTAACAATCAAGTTTTTTTAACGAGAACAGACGGAAATCGAAATGGGGCGCAAAATCGAGGTTGTTCACTGTAAGGATGGTGTTTTTCATATTTTTATCGTTCCCGTTTTGCGGTATCTGCAAATCGCGGGTAAAGCTGAAATTAGTGTAGCGAAGTTCAGCACGGATACGGATCCGTTCTCCCAGGTACCATGAAATATCGGCTCCCACATTGAAATCGGGTATGGCATTGCTGTTGATACCGTTCCTGGGATTCAACATATGGCCATAATTATAATCGTATCCCCCGCTAAATCCTATCGAAACGTCGTTTTGCGAAAATCCGACGTAGCTAAGGATTACGAAGCCAAATACAAGCAACTTTTTGTAATTCATAACGTTGTTTTTAAAATTAGTATTTTTTGTTTTCTTGATTTTGTTTGATTTACGGAACTTGAAAAACTATTGATCTTGTTTTAAAATAAAACGTGAAAATACAGATTGTCCCTAAAATAGTAAGTATAATCGCTACAATAAATGTTAATTTAACTCTTGAAAAATGTTAATTAATTGATTTTGTATGATTTAAATAATAAACTAAGGGCTGTACAGGCTTCATAAAACGAGCAGCAGGTCGAGTAAAACCTGCTGCTTGCTGTGAGTAAACCTATCCAATAGGTTTATTTGATCAGTTCAAGGCTCCGTTTTACAAATTGGTCCAAAGCTTCACCTTTTAACATGTTATTGGCTAAAAGGGCTAAATCGACCAATTGTTTGGCGAGTTTGTTGTCTTTGCCGAAGTTTGACAATCGTTCCCTCTTTTCGGTTTCAATTGCATTTTTGGTATTGAGCACTTCTTGAAGTTTATCTTTTTCTTCCTGGGGCACCTCTTCTGGTTTTTTCCCCTCTTGAAGTTTGTTCAGGGCCTCTTGTTCTTCTTCCTTTTCCTTAAGTTGCTTGTTCCAAAGCTTCAAATCATCGGCCAGTTCAGTGTCTTTCGAGTCGACAACTTGTTTTACAAGAGGATGCGAAACATTAACCACCAGGGAATAATTATCGGGCAGGTTTCCGTAGAAATTCATCCCCGGCTGAATTTGTCCCAGGTCCTTCATTCTCCGCATGAATTCGTTCTGTGTAATCACCATTGGCTGAGCATTTTCGCCCAGGTCTTCAAAAGTCACATA
>CAZSIK010000303.1:0-1155 GCA_964606515.1 uncultured Prolixibacteraceae bacterium | reverse complement strand
CTTCACCTTTAGGGGTAACCGCGCTGAAAACTGCTTCGAGTTCGTTTTGTTCATCCTGAGAAAGATTCACTATTTTAGTGTCCTCTTTTTCAATTAGTTTATCCACTACATCGGCATCCACGCGCGAAAATTTCTTTTTAGGGTCTTCCTGTTCAAACTTGTTGATCAGCGGGGCTGTCAACACGCTTTCCATCATCAAAACATCGTAGCCTTTATCTTTCGCAGCTTGAATGAAGGTATACTGTTGCTCTTTGTTGTTGGCATACAGATACACAAGATTTTCGTTCTTATCGGTTTGGGTTGCCTTGATCAGGGTTTCGTACTCTTCGAGAGTAAAATATTTTCCATCGGTATTTTTGAACAGGAAAAACTTTTTGGCTTTTTCGGCGAATTTTTCCTCAGTAAGAATTCCATATTCGATAAATATTTTCAGGTCATCCCATTTCTTCTCGAATTCATCCCTGTTGTTTTTAAAAATTTCTTCGAGGCGATCGGCCACTTTTTTAGTAACGTGGTTCGATATTTTTTTCACGTTGTGATCGCTTTGCAAGTAAGACCGAGACACATTAAGCGGAATGTCGGGCGAGTCGATAACTCCATGCAGAAGGGTTAGAAAATCAGGAACAATCGATTCAACATGGTCGGTTACATACACTTGGTTACAATAAAGTTGGATTTTATTTTTCTGTACTTCAACCGTGTTTTTCAATTTGGGGAAATACAAGATGCCCGTGAGCTTGAACGGATAATCGACATTAAGGTGAATGTTAAAAAGAGGATCTTCAGTAGCTGGATACAGTTTATGATAAAATTCAGTATAGTCTTCTTCCTTAAGATCGGCTGGTTTTTGGGTCCAGGCTGGCTGGGTATCGTTAATGATCAGATCTTTGTCAGTATCTACGTATTTTCCTTCTTTCCATTCCTTTTCCTTACCGAAAACCACTTCAACCGGAAGGAACTTACAGTACTTGTTAAGGAGGTCTTTCACCCGGTTTTCCTCAAGAAATTCTTTTGAATCGCTGTTAATGTACATTACAATGTCGGTACCTACCTGCTCCTTTTCGATGTTTTCGAGGGTATATTCCGGATCGCCAGTGCACCCCCATTTTACAGCCTGAGTACCCTCTTGATACGAACGGGTGATGATTTCGACCT
>CAZSIK010000302.1:0-4757 GCA_964606515.1 uncultured Prolixibacteraceae bacterium | reverse complement strand
CAAGGTGGTACGCAAGGCAATGCCGGGTACTTCGCGCCGCAGGGTTTCAATCAGCTGACGAGTCTCCTGGGCCGTGGTGTTGCGCCGCATTTTTTCGAGTACCTTGTCGCTGCAATGTTGAACGGGGATGTCGAGGTACTTACACACCTTGGGATTTTCGCGCATAAGGGGCAGCACATCGAGGGGAAATTGATTGGGATAGGCATAATGAAGCCTGATCCATTCGAGCCCCTCGATTTCGGAAAGACGGCTTACCAGTTCGGCCAGGCGGCTTTCCTTATATAAATCGTAGCCATAAAACGACAAATCCTGGCCAATGAGCAACAATTCCTTTACTCCTTTAGCAACCAGTTTTTGAGCTTCCTCGATCAGGTTTTCGATGGGTACCGAAACATGCTTCCCGGTAAACTGTGGGATGGCGCAAAAGGCACAGGTACGATTGCACCCTTCTGATATCTTGAGGTAGGCAAAATGAGTTGGAGTAGTGATGGTTCGGTCGAACAACAAATCGTTCCGTTTTTGAATGCCCAATTCCCTGAGGATTTCATCAAAATCGAATTTGCCAAAAAAACGATCCACCTCGGGGATTTCTTCAATCAACTCGTTTTTGTAGCGGGCCGATAGACAGCCCATTACATACAGTTTTTTAATGTCGCCCCGTTCCTTGGCATCGATGCAGTCCATGATCATGCCGATCGATTCTTCCTTGGCATCGAGAATAAAACCACAGGTGTTCACAATAACCACATCGGCAGGCTGATCGGAATCGTGTGATACTTTAAAGCCATTTGCCTCGAATTGTTTCAGCAGATGTTCCGAATCAACCAGGTTTTTCGAACAGCCCAGGGTAATGAGGTTAAGCGATTGGATCGACATGAACTATTTTATTTGCTAAATAACGAATCAACAAATTCTTTTCTTCTGAAAATCTGGAGGTCTTCCATTTTTTCACCAATCCCGATGTATTTCACCGGGATTTTAAATTGGTCGGAAATGCCGATCACTACCCCCCCCTTGGCGGTACCGTCGAGCTTGGTAAGGGCTAGGGAAGTTACTTCGGTAGCCAGGGTAAATTGCTTTGCCTGTTCGAATGCATTTTGGCCTGTGGAGCCATCGAGGATCAGGAGCACTTCATGGGGAGCTTCCGGAACTACTTTCTGCATCACTTTCTTGATCTTTGAAAGTTCGTTCATCAGGTTCACCTTGTTGTGCAAACGACCGGCTGTATCGATGATGACCACGTCGGCATTATTGGCCTTGGCCGAAGCAACGGTATCGTAAGCGACCGATGCCGGGTCGGAACCCATCTTTTGTTTGACAATGGGAACGCTTACCCTGTTGGCCCATATTTCGAGTTGGTCGATGGCTGCAGCCCTGAAGGTATCGGCTGCGCCAATCACTACCTTTTTCCCTGCCTGTTTGAATTGGTAGGCCAGCTTTCCAATGGTAGTGGTTTTACCCACCCCGTTCACCCCAACCACCATAATCACGTAAGGGTCGGGGTTTGCAGGAAGGTCGAAATCGGAAACATCGGTACTTTTATTTTCCTCGAGCAGGGAAGCGATTTCTTCTTTCAATATTGAGTTTAGCTCCGAGGTTCCGAGGTATTTATCTTTCGAAACCCGTTCTTCGATCCTTTTAATGATCTTCAGGGTCGTATCGACTCCCACATCGGAGGTGATCAATATTTCTTCAAGATTGTCGAGTACTTCGTCGTCGACCTTCGATTTGCCCACGATGGCACGCGAAAGTTTACCAAAAAAACTTTCTTTGGTTTTCTGCAAGCCTTCGTCTAAACGTTCCTTTTTTTTGGAGGTAAAACTTCCAAAGATTCCCATAATTCTGCTTTTAAGATTGGCCTATAAAGGCTGAAAGGTAGTCAATTCGTTTCAAACAAAAAAAGCTTTTACCCCCAATAGAGGTAAAAGCTTTTTTTGTTTTCGATCAATATGTTACTTTTTAAAGTAATTCTGTACGTCTTCGTTGGGTACCATGCCTTCTTCAAAAGTGTAAGCGCCGGTTTTGTCCGACTTCACCATTCTGATCACTTTTGCATAACCCTTACCTGCACCTTTCTGAAGTGATGCTACTGCTTTCTTTGCCATAATTCAATGCTATTTAATTTCTTTATGAACGGTAACCCTCTTCAGAATGGGGTTATATTTCTTTCTCTCCAAACGTTCGGGAGTATTCTTCCGGTTTTTGGTAGTAATGTAGCGCGAAGTGCCAGGCATTCCGCTTTCCTTATGCTCGGTGCACTCCATAATTACCTGGATCCTGTTGCCTTTAGATTTCTTAGCCATTGCCTGATTTCTTATAAGATTTTAGAAATAAGCCCCTTTTCCTGGGACTGTTTTATTGCAGCCTTTAATCCTACTTTGTTGATAGTACGGATACCGGCGGCTGAAATGGTAAGGGTTATCCAACGATCCTCGTCGGGAAAGTAGAAGTTCCTTTTGAATAAATTGGGCATGAACCGACGTTTGGTTCTACGCTTCGAGTGGGAAACATTGTTACCCACCATAGCTTTCTTTCCGGTTATCTGACAAATTCTTGACATCGTCTTTGTTTTTTTCTCGAAACACTTTTTTTCAAACAGAGCGCAAAATAAATACTTTTCAACCGAACAAACAAATAAACAAAGAACTATTTTCTTAGTATTTTTTTTGCCTTAAATTACTGGCAAACTTTCAAGAAAAGAAGAAATGGCTAAATTCGTTGCATGATTAACCCACAGGAAAAATATTATCCAACCACACTAGAAGCCATACACTTACTGGTGCTTTACCTATTCCTTCAGGCCCTGGTCGATTTTCCCCTGGCACTTTACGATTATCATTACGATACGCATTGGCTCGATAACATGTGGATCGGGGTTTCATCGGGAGTATTGATCACTGCCTTCATTTTTTTCTTTGGATACCGCAAAGCACAGCAACCTTTCCGGGTTGTTTTTGGGCTGCGCTTGTTCAACCCGCTGTTCCTCGTGGCTGCAGCTGTTTTATTGCCAGGCTTGCAATACCTTGTAGGCTTGCTAAATCTTCAGGTTGACAAGGTGTTGCCGGCACCCCCCTGGTTTTGGGAGCTGTTCGAGAAGGTGCTCAACCACCGTTTTGGATTTTGGGGTTCACTGGTTAAAGTAGCCGTGATTGCCCCCCTTGTTGAAGAAGCTTTGTTCAGGGGCATCATCATGAACGGATTGATGCGAAACTACAAGCCCTGGTACGCCATTCTCCTCTCAGGCCTACTTTTTTCCTTTTTTCACCTCAATCCCTGGCAAATGACCTACACTTTTTTCCTGGGTTTATTGTTGGGCTGGCTGATGGTGCTGACCCGCTCCTTGCCTCTATGTATCCTGGTACATGCCATCAACAACCTCTTGGTTTTGCTTAGCATTACCCTTGAACAGAAACTTTCGGAGCATGCCCTTTTTTCACTGCCAGCCGAAAAAAATATCCTGATCAGTGTGTTCCTGGTGCTGTCCGGCATCATTCTGATCGTTTTTGTTTCTACCTTAAATAAAATGAAACGAAAGATTAGCTAATTTTCAAGGAATTTTTTTAACAGAAATCGTTATTTTTGTTACTCCACAAAAAGTAACATTATGACTACCATTGGATTGCTCGTTTTTTACTTTTTCTTCCCCATACTGATTATTTGGTTATGCCACCATTCGAATACCTTGAAAAAAACTGGAGCTATCGTTCTGGCTTATATTTCAGGACTCATTCTCGGCAATTGTGGACTCTTTCCCAGGGCAGGGATGGCATTCAAGGAACATGCTGGCACCAAGGGCTTCATCCCCTCCGACGAAGCCATAAAGCTGTTCGAATCAGGTTTATTCACCCAAAACGACCTGCTCCGGAACCAGATTGCCACAACTCAGGATTTAATTACCACGATCGTGATCCCCTTGTCGATCCCCTTGCTCCTGTTTTCACTCGACATACGCAATTCACTCCGCATCATGAAAAATGGTCTGTTTTCGACGATGGTCGCTATTTGTTCTTTACTGATTTGCATTGTTTTAGGCCATTGGCTTTTAGGGGACTCCATTCCTGAATCGTGGAAGATATCGGGGATGATGGTTGGTTTATACACCGGAGGAACCCCCAACCTGGTAGCACTAGGCAAGGCCCTCGATGTATCACCCCTGATGTTTGTGCTCACCCATACTTACGACCTGATTGTGGGCATTTTCCTGCTTCTTTTCTTCATTACCTCGGCACAAAAGGTATTCAACAAAATATTGCCTCATTTTAATGGAGGAGGTGAACGAAAAAAGACTAAAGAAGTGATCCGTGAAAGTGAAGGAGTCGACCATTACATCGACCTTACTGATAAAAAAATACTGTATCCGTTGTTGGCAGCATTCGGCTTATCGGTATTGATTTTCGCCATCGGGGGTGGCCTTAGTATCCTGCTTCCCCCCGAAAACCAAATGGTTGTAGTAATTCTGTCCATTACCACCTTGGGGATCGCCTTCAGTTTAATCCCCAAGATCAACCAAATAAAGAAAACCTTTGAACTCGGGATGTATTTTATTTTGGTTTTCAGCCTCGTAGTCTCTTCAATGGCCGATTTTCATGAAATCTTTCATCTCGAATACCTCAACCTGCTCCTGTATGTAATCATAGCCGTAATCGGGTCGATGGTGGTACATGTACTGCTCTCGTTCCTCTTTAAAATCGATACCGACACCACCATCATCACAATCACAGCACTATCGACCTCGCCCCCGTTTGTACCGGTTGTAG
>CAZSIK010000301.1:0-4780 GCA_964606515.1 uncultured Prolixibacteraceae bacterium | reverse complement strand
CTCTATCGAGAATAAAGCCATTCCCAGGATGCCCAACACCGAAATCACAATGGCCAGAAGTGAAAAGGCAACAGTCAGGTTTTTAAGCTGTTGTTCTTCCTTGTACTTTTCTTCGAGCATATCGTCGAAAAAACTGTACGAAAACTCCCGTTGGTCGCGGTGTTTCCTGTAAACATCACGGATGTAAAGCAATGTTTCGGCACGGTTTTGCGGGTTGATCTTCACGTTCATGGTTCCAATGTTTTGCGGGTCGTTCATCAGCATTACCGGACCAATGGGATGATGCAAGGGACGGAAATGAAAATCCTTTACCACGCCAACAATCACATTATTACCTATGCGTTGCCCGATTGGATCGTTGAAGCCAAGCTGCTTTTCGGCCGTTTCGTTAATTACAACCGGAAACGAAACAGTGTATTCTTTCCCATCTTTTTGACTTTGATTTGCTTTTTGGTGCTCTTTCCAAAATTCGTTGAAATTCATGTCAAGAAATTGCCCTTTTATAATTTCGAGCTGGTAGGTATTGGCAAAATCTTCATCGACCCAAATCAGCGAAGTGATAAAACTATCGGCAATCCCCGTATTATTGAATGGAAGGCTCATTTTCCATCCAAAATCGACAGGGGCATAAACGCTGGCCGACACACCCAGCACGTTGGGGTTTTTCATCAGTTCATCTTTGAATCCCTGGTTGCCATACCATAGCCCCGTTGGTATGACCACAATGTTTTGATGGTTAAACCCCAAGTCTTTGGTACGAATAAAATTCAATTGCATAATGAATACCGAGGTGGCAACCATGAAAAAAATGGCAATACAAAACTGAACCGATACCAGCATCCTCACAAAACCGGTTCGAGAACCAGAGACTGTTCCCCCCCTAAAAATACCAATAGGATTAAGCTTCGAAAGAAAAAACGAAGGATAGATACCGGCAATAACAGCGGTAAAAACCGTTATAAAAAGTAATCCCAGTAAAAGCCGTAATGAAAAGATGAATTGGATTTCCTTTCCAGTAAGCTGAGTAAACCAGGGAAGAAGAATACGAATGAGGATCAAAGCAAGCAAGGTGGCTGCAAAGGTTTGCACCATCGATTCGCCCATGAACTGCCCGATAAGATGGACCCGTTTTGCTCCATTCACCTTTTTAATGCCGATTTCGGTTGAACGCTCCGATGCACGTGCTGCCGACAATACAGAGAAATTGAACGAGGCCATTAGGATGATGAGCAATGCCAACGCTGAAAAAATCAAGACGTATTTGAAACTGCTGATGTTTCTATCGTACCGGCCAGGTTCGTAATCGGAGTGCAGGTGGATGTCGGCCAGCGGTTGGAACAATAACTTATCGGTTTTGTTGGAATACCGGCTGATGTGATTGGTGATTTGACTCATAAAAGCATCATCGATAATCGCATCTTTCTGTAGCTTGATATAAATATTATTATGGGATTTATCGCCCCAATGGTTCGAGTATCGTGCAACGGTGGGATTGCTTTGTGACAATATGTACCCAAAATCGATGTGCGAGTTTTTGGGAACGTGTACCACTCCCCCCACGTGGTAAATTTCTTTTCCATATTTATCGCTGATCACCGTTTTTCCCAATGCCGGCTCATTACCAAATAGTTTCCTGGCCATCTTTTCGGAAAGAATGATTGTTGAAGGATCTTTAATGGCTTCAAAGGCATTTCCTTCGAGAAACACAAAACCATTGAAAATACTAAAGAAATCGTTACTGACCCATAAGGGTCGCGCTTCGATTTTTTCTCCGCCTTCTTCGCGTTGCAAGGGCGAATCTTCCGAACTATAGCTCAAAAAGGTAGCATATTCTATTTGGGGATAATCCTGTTTTAACGTAGCTGGTACCGGGCGATAACAACCGGGCGATTTGACGATTTCGTTTCCCTGTTTCGAGAGGGTCAGCGCGCGGTAAATCCGCTCGTGGTTCATATGGAATTTGTCGTAGCTCAACTCGTTGAACACCCATAGGTAAATGAGCAAACCTGCTGCAATGCCAAACGTAAAACCCACAAAAGTAATGAGCGAATAAACCGGTTTATTTCGAAAGTTTCGCAGGGTTGTTTTGAAATGGATGTTCATAGTTTTTTTATTTTACAAGCATTATTATCCTTTCGTTAATGTCCGGGTTCAATGTTTCTGAAAACTTTTCCAATTTATCGGCTTTTTCGGTTGCTGGTTTGTTTTCCCCTTTTCCCATATAAGTTTTTAATCTTTCGGGCAAAACCAGCATTCCCAGTTCTCCCCGGGGTGTCACAAAATCAGGCCAGAAAGGTAGCCCGCTGTCGATATCATTCTGAAAATCGACAGTTGGTTTGGATGAAGGGGCAGATGGGGCAAATCCCGGAGATGAGTTGGAGGGTGTTGTTGCTATTTCTGCCAAAGGTAATTGAGTAAGCGAATGAGTTGCTTTGGTGTAAATGGCATGATGACTTTCTTTATTCCCGTTTGCATCATAATGGCGAAACTCCAGGAAGAGGTACTTGTCGTTTTCCAGAACGCATGTTATCAGAAACTTGTTTTTTAGTCCTTTATTGGTTTGATACCATTCTTCGTCGGTGATTTTATCAGGCCCAAATTTGAACACATAAACAGGTATTAACCGGTTGGGAGGAACAAGCCGGAAAATGGTATCGTTAAAACTCTTCATAAACGAAAAAACACCTTTGTATTCCCAGTTAATAATAGAATTAATTGATCTAATAAGACTGCTTGTGATTGGATGTTCCAGCTTGTCGAACTGCGTGAATTTACAAAGCGTATCGCCATTCAGGTTGAAAGTGGCCAACATGTAACCATTTTCCGAAGCATTGAGAGGAGAATTGACCCCAGCATAAAAATTGGATGAAATGCCGAGTATTTGCGTGGAAGCCAAACCCGGAGTGCCACTGTAAATACCCTCTTTGCCAGTGGCTGACTGCTCGCCTTTGAAAAATGACCCGTCATTTTTGTTCTCTGATGTTTTAGGTAACTGAAGTTGTTTTTCTGGTTTTAACTCATAATGAAGTAAGCTGACCTTTTCGTTCGGATAATCGCTTACTTTGTAAAAAATGCGGTCTCCGGCAACACTGACATGATTTCCCCAAACGCCTTTGTAGCTTTCCTTGTCGAAATAACCAAACGATCCTTGCTTGTCGGGTACACTGTTGGTGATATTACTTTGTGCAATAGTTTCAAGATATTTACCTTCGTGCGAGAAAGAGTGTACACCAATGTTATTGTTGAGGATAATATTTTTATCGGTGAATGTTACGTTTCCTCCCATGTGCGGGGAAAAGTAAAGTGAATCATCAGGAACGCTAAGCCTGATATATTTTACTTCTTTCGCAATTTCGCTTAGATTAAATTTTTTCACCGGAATCTCCTTTGTGAAATCGATAATAACCGGCGGATAATCCGGGTCAACACTCCGGTCTTCTTTAAACCTGAATCCTTTTGGCAGTTTGGCTATCGAATCGGCCAATTGCTTTTCGCGTTCGGCACGGAGTTCAGCCTCGTGTGCCAGTTGTTGTTCCTCGGTGAGGATTTGTTTGGCCAACGATTTTTCATCGGTTTTTAGTTTGTTTCGCTGACATGCCCCCAAAACCAAAATTGCTATTAATATCAAAACAGATTTTTTCATTTTCGTTGTTTCATAATTATTACAATGGTTTCGTGATTATCAGCCTTTTGTGCCAGGTCAAGAAAAGCCGCTTTTTTATCGTCGGGCGCTGAAGTATTCAGAAAACCGTCTGTTTTTATATGCTCCTTTAATTCGCTCCCTTTAACCGACATCAGAAATTCACCCTGTTCGGAGACCGAAAACGACGGCCAAAAAGTAAGTCCGCCATCAATATCATTTTCTAAACTGAAATTCCAATTGTCAGGGTCGTGTTGGATATGTTTCAACGTCTTGTTTTTCCTATCATAAATTGCATGATAAAATTTCACATTCTTATTGCTTCTTGCATTCGGGCTATTGTACCCTTTTGTATAGTTAATTAAGACATAACTATCGCTGATGCTTAGCGACTTCAAAATAAATTTATCATCCAAATTATATGAGGGATTCATGGCATCCTGAATTCTTTCAACTTTATATTCGCCCAGATTTAAAGTAAACTCAGGTAATAACCTGTTTGGCGGTACAACCCGGAAAATTGTATCGGAATGAGTTTCCCTGAAAAAGTAATTTCCTTTGTATTGAAAGGAAGAACCCCAGTCAGGATTTCTTGATACAGTGGATGTGTAATTTTCAATTTTTTGATTTCCAGGAAAGGAACAAAGTGTATCGCCTTTTGCCGAATAAATGGTTAGCATATCCTCTTTTCTTTTTGGATGCCCTTTTTTTGCGAATAGGTTGCTACCAAGAGGTATCACGCTATACGAGTTTTTCCCGGTGGAGGCTACAGGAGCACCAATTCCTCTGTATTTGCCTTTATTTTCGATGTTTTCGGGCAACGACAGCGGCAGATTTTTGCAATCAACCTGCATCAGTTCCGAAATACCATTTTCTTCGTCTTCATAATTGTAATACAGGTTATTGCCAATCAGGTAAGGTGGATTGTTGGCTCCTTTCAATGTTGAATTACTTCCTCCTTTAACGTAATTCTTACCTAATTCAAAATTGTTTAATTCATTGCCGCAAATTGTTTTCAGCAACTTCCCTTCAGCCGAATAAAGCAATATTCCAAGAAAATTATAAGCAACAATGAAGTCTTTGTTTTTTATAACCATCAGGGGAAGTTCCTGTTTATAATCAACATCCGACATAAAAGTC
>CAZSIK010000300.1:0-4893 GCA_964606515.1 uncultured Prolixibacteraceae bacterium | reverse complement strand
TACTATGGAAGGTGCCAATGTAATTACGGGTTTGAAAGAAGATAATTACACTGTTGAGGTGCTTCGTTCGGGTTGCACCAGCCCCGGAAATTCTTTTTCTGGAAGTATTGCAATTAAAGGCTTTCAGAATGTAAGCCTCGTTCCCAGTCCTGCAACAGGGTTTACCTTAGATTGTGTGGAAGATGACACCGACATTTCGGTTGTGGTAAATGGTGGCAGATCGGAGTTAAAAGTAAAAGTATCGATAAAAAGTTCTGATGTAAATAATCCATTCTCTAAATCAACAATTTTAAATTATAATGATCTTGACGGGGGTATCCTTCAAGGTATTCCAAGCGGAAGCTATCTCTTGATTTGGGAAGATGTAAACAATCCATCCTGTACCGGTAGCCAAGCTTATGTAATCAACGGTCCAAGCTCTCCGTTGAGATATGATGGCAACCCTTATTCTATTCCGGCATTGTGTAATGGTTCTGGAGATGGAAAAATTATTATTCCGGTAACGGGTGGAGTAACACCATATAAATATAAAGTGGATGGTGTTGAAGTACCCGATCCCAACAAGATTGAGAAAGCAGCGGGAAATTATACTGTCTACGTTGAAGATGCCAAGGGGTGTTCCACTCCCGAATTTTCGGTAGCGGTTAAACAGCCTGATGCCTTTTCGGTTTTGAACAACCCTTTCCCCAATACTAATGTTACCTGCCCCGGCGGTAGCGATGGAGAAATTGGCCTTTCGTTCAGCGGTGGAAACGGGGGATACCGGTATACAATGACTGGCACAGAAACCCGAACTAACCAAACGGCCGATTCGTTGATCAATTATGTGAAAAACCTTAAAGCGGGGAGCTATAGCTTCACTTTTACCGACAAAAATGGGTGTACTGCCCCGGCCTTGAGTGACATTAAGATCGAACAGCCTGAACCCATCAAAATCGATCAACTTACCTTCGACCCCATCAAGTGTTATGGGGGTACCACCCAAGTTAACGTGAAAGCAGGCGGTGGAGCATCGAATATTTATACCTACCAGCTATTTTTAGGAAATATCGACCTGGGAAGTAAAACTGGTTCAGCCACAGTATCTTTCGATAATCTGATTGGTACCGATGCCGTATATAAGTTATCGGTTTGGAGCAACGAAACCTGTCCTAAGATGGATACTGCTTTTACAATCGAACCCCGGAAAAAACTCGTTGTTGATGTGAAAGAAGTTAGGAAAAACGGGGTTTTCAGCATTGAGAACAATTCGTTCAAGGTAAGCTGTCCTGGCGATTCTGGTGTTGTAAGGCTAGAGGCAAAGGGCGAAAAACCCTTCAGGTATAAACTTAATGGTGCAACAGAATCGGCCGAGTTTAATGAATCAGTTAATGTTGCCGGACTTTTAGCTGCACTTGCCGGTGCAAACAATTCCATTACGATCTACGATAAAAACGATTGCGATACCACCATCATGCTTAAGGTATTTGAACCAGCCCCATTGAAGGACATGAATTTCCAACGGACTCATGTGTCTTGTAAAGGAGATTCCTCTGGGGCCGTGAAATTCTTCATGACTGGTGGTACTCCTGGGTACACGGCAACTTTAGGAAGCCTTACTTTTACTTCGAACGATACAGTCAGGTTCAATAACTTGGCTGCCAATAATTATATAATCAATGTTGCTGACGGGAACGGCTGTCCCTTAGTAATCCCTGTTAGCTTCGATATAGCGGAACCCGCAGAGCCCTTCGACATTAACAATATGAACCACAGTCCCGCAGTAAAATGTTATGGCGACGAAACCAATTTGTTGGTTACCGCATCGGGTGGTTGGGGTGGTTCATACACCGTTAGGATTACGGGTACAGAACAGGCAAGTGGTCATTCAGTTGATATTATCAATAAAACCGATTATAAGTTCAAGTTGAAAGGGGGCGATTATACCGTAGTGGCAACCAGCGACCAGTGGGGCTGCAAAGTTTCAAAGGATTATAAGATTGATGAACCTAAAAAACTGGTTGTGGCGATTACTGACTCGAGCGATGTAAGCTGTTTTGGTTTTAACGATGCCCGTTTAACCTTTAAAGCTTCGGGAGGAACCTTGCCCTACAAATATGGACTAAACGGCGTTGGCTCGGCAACAAATCCCTTTGACGGCAACTCCGATTCCCATACCATTGATGGGGGATTGATTGCCAATCAGGTATATCAGGTTTTCGTGAGGGATGCCAACGACTGTTCATCGAATGTGGCGACAGTTGACTTTAGCGAGCCCGAACGGATTACATTCAAACTAAAGGCTGACTCGGTTGTTTGTCATGGAGAGAATTCGGGACAAATCCTGGTTACTGCCAAGGGGGGTACTCCAGGGTATAATTATAAAGTCACTTTTCCCGATAATACAGTTAAAACCCAGCCAAACAACGGATTGTTCACTAGTCTTCTCTATGGTACTTATAAGATAGAAGTAACGGATCAGCGCAATTGTGAGGCTGTTTCGAGGGACACCATGGTGTACCAACCTCACGATATCCTGATTACAAAAGTTGAAGTTCTCGACAGCATAACCTGTGCTGACAGCACCAATGCCCGTATCCAAATTACTGCAACCGGTGGTGAAGAATACGGATTACAATATGGTATTTCTGGTCGTAATTATCAAATCAGCCCGATTATTACCAAACTTGGTCCTGGAAACAACTATACTGTTTCGGTAAGGGATGGAAGGGGAAAATGTATTGAACCCTGGCCTCTTACCATCAGCCTGATTGAACCCAAGCGCCTGACTACCTCGCATGCCGTAATTGATGTAGCTTGTTACGATCAGCAAAATGGGTCGATCACGATTACCCCGGATGGAGGATCGGGACAAAAATCTTTCTGGCTCTTTAACAGTGCTGGTCATCCTATTGAAAATAACTTGTCCGGTAAGTTTTTCAACCTTGGGAATTTTAATGCCGACCCTACTGTAAATACTTCTGTTGAATACAAATATCAGGTAGAGGATTCGAAAAAGTGTATCTCGGCCATGACTACTTTTTCGGTGAAAAATCCAGAGAAATTGACGATTAAAGAGCTTGATCATCATCAGGTTAAGTGTAACGACGAGAGCAATGGGTGGATCAAGGTAGAAGTCGCCGGAGGAAACGGTGGGTATACTTTCAGAAAAGATTACCTCGATGCTGCAACTACACAGGTGGAAACAATCTCGAATAATACCTTCACGATTACTAATTATGGTGGTGGATCTTATCGACCAATGGTGATTGACTCGAAAAACTGTAGTGACACGATCACTCCCGCTGTGAAAATTATTAACCCGCCAAAACTTGAAATTATTGGCGTCGACAAGGGCATCAAGAAATGCTTCACCAGCACCGATGATGCTACACTGGTTAAAGCAGTAGGAGGAACCGGCAGTCTGGTATACAGCTTGTACAATACACAAAATCCTGCCGATATCAGTCAGTGGTACGACTCTTTGTTTATAAATGAACAGCCTGGACATAAAATGCCTTGGGTGAAGGATACTGAAGGTTGTACTGCTAAAGGGGAAGCCTTCGCCTTTAACCTGAACAGGCCTGATTCATTTATTGTTGATTTCAAGAAAGAAGAGATTACCTGTTATTACCGTTCGGATGGTAAGCTTAGCCTTCAAATTAAAGGCGGAACAGCGCCTTATTATTACTCGCTAAACGACAAAGAATACAATAATTCGGTGGAAATCAGGAAACAGGATGCTTCACAAATTGTGGTGCCTTATGATCAGACTGATCTGGACGAGAACATCCAGTATACCTTCTACTTGAAAGACGCCAATAATTGTCCTTTGCTTAACAAGGATGTGAACACCATTTATGATGCTTTTTACCAAGATACCTGGGTGCGTCCCGATTCGTTGATCCTCGACAGCATTACCCCATTCCCGGTAACCTGCGAAGGGGATTTCACTGGAAAGATCGCCTTCACTGTTAGAAACGATGTCGACAGCAAACTGAAATTTTGGGTCGAGAATCAAATAACAAAAGAAGTAGAAGGGAAAGCGGATGTTGATTCACGTTCGGTTATTAAGCTGAATCAAGGTACTTATAATTGTTACGTCTCAGATCAAAATGGATGTAAACCTTTTATCAAGGGCAATAAAGATTATCTTGAAGGAACAATTGGCAAAGTGGGCGATTCTTTGAAAATATTCATAGTCGACACCCAAAAACCTTTCTGCAATCAATCGCGAAATGGGAACATCACCATCAAGGTAGAAGATTTTTCGTTTGGTGGTTTTTATTACGAGTTGATGAAAGTTAACAGCTTCGGCGATTATCAGGTAATCTATGGCGATTCGGTAAAATCGGACGATGCAAGGAAATACCTGGCCGAAGATGGAGATTATTACTTATATGCCATCGATGAGAGTAAAGTCGATTTCAAATTGTCGGTGGGCGATCACCGGATCTTTGTAATCGATAGCATTACAAAATGCAGCACCTTGGTCGATTTTGAATTGTTGTCGGAACATGGCGACAGTTGTGGGGTAGTGAAAAATGCTTCGGTGATTACTCCCAATGGGGATGGGATTAACGATTATTGGAGCCTTTCAAACATAGAACGATTTTCTAATTTTGACCTGAAAATATACTCAGCATTTGGGGAACTGGTATACAAAATTGATGGGAAAAACGGCATGGTGGAAGAAGTCCGGTGGTCGGGCGAAGACATGAATGGCCGTCCGCTTCCTGTTGGTACCTACTTGTGGATTAGAAAGGACACACCTACCTCGAAACCTGAATACGGTACCATCACAATTTTTAGGGCAACTGGTAATTAATTGAGCGCTGTATGAAAAGAAAAATAATCACTCTGGCAATTCTGCTAACTTCAATTACTGGAGTTTTTAGCCAGCAAGTCGAAGCG
>CAZSIK010000299.1:0-4924 GCA_964606515.1 uncultured Prolixibacteraceae bacterium | reverse complement strand
CACGTTCACTGAGTATTTCGCCATTTTTGCCAAAATTGCGCCAAATACCTACTTTTTCACCCATATCGTAATGAAGCTCGTACAAAAGGCTGCCATTCTGGTCCCAGATCATCCAGGTGCCGTGCTTGAACCCATCCTTGTAATTAGCCAGACCGATTAACACCTTGTGTTCGTTGTAGGTGATCCATGAACCATGCATCAGGTTGTTCTTGTACGACCTCACTTCATTGAGCAATCCATTTTCAAAATACACGTTAACAGTACCGTTTTTCATCCCATTTTCAAGGTTCATCTCTATTTTTAGTTTTCCGTTGGGATGGTGGGTAACGTACTTGCCTGTATAGGCTATGCTGTCGGAATAATAGATCCCACCGATTTCTTTTAACTCTTGTGCTTGTCCGGCAATAACAAACAGACATACCAATGCGAAAATCAATTTCAATTTATTCATAAAAATCACTTTATTTTATAATTTGCAATTCTTGTTTAATGTGAAAAGGAATTCTACACCACCTTGTAGTTTGTTCCTGACCGAAATTTCGCCTTTATGCAATTGAATTGCATTTTTTACGATGGCTAGTCCCAGCCCGGTTCCTCCTGTATCCCTGGCTCTTCCGTAATCCACCCTGTAAAAGCGTTCGAAGATTCTTGAAAGGTGTTCATCGGGTATTCCCATTCCATTATCAGAATAGGTGAAATAGTAATAATTTTCATCATGATGATAATTGGTAATCGAAATCCTGATTCCTGTTCCAGCATGTTGGATGGAATTTTCGATCAGATTTTGAAAGATGGAAAAGAGAAGAGCCTCATTTCCTATAACCAGAACATTCTCTGGAACCCTGGTTTCGATTTGAACCTGGTTTTGCTCGAGTTTCGACTGCAGGTTTTCCACTGCTTCGTTGATGATGTTCCCAACATTTACTTCTTTAAAACTGAATAATTCCCCAGCATCCTCGATGTTGTTCAATATGGAAACATCGTTTATCAATAAGGCCAATCGGTTCGATTGGTCGTAAGCCTTCCTGGCAAAGTACAACATTTTATCTCCGGTCAATCCCTGATTGTTGAGGATGGTTTCAAGATAGCCTTTGACCGACGATAGTGGGGTTTTAAGTTCGTGGGCAATGTTTGAGGTAAGTTGTTGTTTGATCAAGCGTCGTTTTTCGGGTTTGGTTACATCGGCAAGCAGGACTTCAAAACTGTTGTCGCCAAAAAGGATGACCTGTACTTTCCAGTACATCTCGTTTTTTGTAAGAAGGTATTCAAACTTGGGAAAATCATCCAGGGAAGACAAGGTATTTTCCTTTCTGCTTTTTTCGATAAAAGCAAGCACTGGTTCAAATTCAGCGACTTGAAAAACATCTTCATCGGGCGAAAAAGGCTTGCCGGAGATCAGTCCCAGGTAGAGAATAAAATGGCTGTTCGACAATAATTTTTCGTTTGAAGGGCCAAAAAAGGCAATTCCCTCGTTCAAGACCTGAAGGTGCCTGAACAATTTTTCTTTTTCTTTAGCCATTGCCGATTTAGTCCGGTTTAGCTTATTGTAAATCCCCACGATCTGGTTCCTGATTATACCAAGCTCATCGTTTGTGAAGCCTTCTTCTGAAATCACCAATTCATTCTGGTCGGCTTTGATCGCGAAATTTTTTAAACGTGTGATAAATTCACCCAATTTTCGAGTAATCCAGAATAACAAGATCCAGCTGAGGCAAAACAGGAACAGGACGAAGAGAAAGAAACTACTTTCAGCCCTCAGATAGCGGGCAATTTCAAGATCGTACACCATGGCGGTGCGAATAAAATAGTGGTCGTACTTTTTCGCGTAATAATAAAATTTTTGCTTTGTGGTTGCCGATTTCCTGATGGATGAACCTCGGTCATGGCTCAAGGCTTCTTGAACCTCGGGTCTTGCCAGATGGTTCTCCATGTTGCTGTAATCATCCACAAAGCTATCGTATAATACTATGCCCTGATGGTTGAAAACGGATACCCGCACGTTATTGTGGGGCAAGATTAATGTCAAACTGTCGATCAGGTGAAAAGTGCCCCTTGCCAAGAGATTATTTCTATCGATAAATTTCCGGGTGATCACTGTTAGGTTATCGAGCGTATTTTCAAGTTGTTCCGATCGGTACCGCTTTTCACGGTCGTATTGATAAACAAGAATTACGATTGTGAACAATGTAAAGATGCTGGAAAAATAGAGAAAAATCCGTTGACGGAATGAGCTTGTGAACTTCATTGTGTTTTGTCTGTAGTTCTTTTTAGTTTTCTTCAAAGCTATAACCATATCCTGTTTTGCCTTTGATATGCGATCCGTACTTCCCGATCTTCTTCCGTAAACGGGCAATGTTCACATCCACATTTCGTTCGGTAACGATAACATCATCGTTCCAAACCTGGTCCAGGATAATTTGTCGTTCGATGAACCGGCCTTGGTTGCTTATCAACAACAATAAGATTTCAAATTCTTTACGGGTAAGGTTCACGGTTTCGTGGCCAATTTGCACGATTTTCTTTTCGGTATCGATGCTTAATTGGTCGAATTGTATGATTCTAAACTTGTTGATGTCTTTTTTGCTGGCGCGTTTCAGCACGGCCTTAACTCTTGCCACTACTTCTTTTAGCGAGAAAGGCTTCATTATGTAGTCGTCGCCACCAACGTTAAACCCTGTAAGCAGGTCGTTTTCGGTTGTTTTTGCCGTTAAAAAGATGATGGGCGTAAGTACTTTACGTTCGTTTCGCAATTTATCGGCCATTTGAAAACCACTCATTTTTTGCATCATTACATCGAGTAAAATCAAATCGAACTCGTGCAATGGTTTTTCGAGTGCATCTTCAGCCGAATGGACTACGTCGATATCAAAACCCTCGGCAGCCAGGTTAAACTGAAGTATTTCGCAAAGGTCCTGCTCGTCGTCGACTACCAAAATTTTAGGCTTTCTGTTCATAATAACTCTATTTATCTACTATAACCAATTCATCCAAATATAGTTCTAACCATCGGGTTTTATCGTTGTTTTATCTGAACGAATAACTCAACTTAAACTGAATGGTGGTTCCATTGCTTAACTTAGAAAAAATCTGATCAGCGGCTTTGTAGGAATTAAAGACCGATTCTCTCTTATCGTTGAGAACGTTATCGATTTTAAAACCCATTTGGAACCGGTCTTCTTTGCCAAAACTTTTATCGGCATTAAAATTCAGGCTATGGAACGGAACCGTGTATATATCGGGCCGATCGACAATGCCGACATACTGAAGGGTTTGCCCCTGAACATTGTAATAAAGTCCAGCATTGAGCCCTTTCCAAAAACCATTTTCGCCACCATCGTAAGCCAGTCCGGCATTCACAATATAGGGAGCCTGACCGGCCATGTCGCGGTGTTTATCGATGGTTTGTCCGGAACGTGCATTGGCCGCCCGTGAGTTGTATTCAGTTTTGCTCAGTTCAATACTCGATCGGGTAAAGGTCAGGTTCAAAAGGAGACTGAAATTTCTGAGATTTTCGCCCATGGCCTTTAAGTTTTGGCGGTATTCGAGTTCAGCACCCAGTACTGTTCCGTTGCCCACATTGCGTGGTTGGTACGATCCGGCCTGTGTGGCAAATTGCACCATTTCGATGGGATTCGAAAAGCTTTTGTAAAACAAACTGGTCGAAATAGTCTGACCGCTTTCGCGAAATATCTCCCAACGCAAATCAAGGTTGTGGATAGAAGTGCTTACAAGGTTGCCACCCCAATACTCGATTCCGGCTATGTCGTCGGCATCGCGAAACAAGCCACCAATAAAGGTTTGACCTGTAATGGGATCAAAAATTTCGGCATACGAAAGCTCTTTGAACGAGGGCCTGGCAATGGTTTTCGAATACGACATCCTGATGTTCTGGTTATCGCTAACCGACCAGATCATGTTGAGTGTAGGGTAGAAGCCCAGGTTTTCCAATACTTTTTCGTTATCAAGATTTTTATAACCAAGCTGATCCTGCCCTGTATAGTGTTGAACGAAATTCTCGATTCGTACACCGGCAATTGCCCTTACGTTCTTCAGCGGGCTAAGTTCAATCGAACCATAACCCGCCATGTTGCTGATACTGGCATCGAATTGGTTTGGGTTCACAGGGATAAATGCTGCTTCGTAAGTCGTTCCGCGCGATACATTCCCGTTATAAGGCCACAGATTTTCGGGACTAAGAATTTCGTTTGGATCACCTGTTAAAGGCACATTCCGGATGTTCAGGGCAAAATTACGGATCACATAATCGCGTTGTTTGTATGTGTAAGCACCGCCAAATTTGAATTTTGCCCCTTCGTTGTTGAATGTAAAATTTTTTGTAATATGCAGCACCCCGGCCAGGTTAACCTCTTCGAGTTCGCGCCAGATCCTTTCAGGAAACCCAACTTCGGTTCCAATCACATATTTACCATCGAAAACACCATAACGGGTGAAGCGTATGTCGGGATCATAAATTTTCGAAAAGGTTGGCGAAACTTTCCATTCAACATCCCAACCATTTTCGGATGTGGTATGACGCCCTTCAATCAGAAGATTTGAAAGCGACCGCTGGCTGTATTCAAGGTTGTGTTGAAAACCGGAGAACTCGGTTCCCAGGTTTGTTTTTTTGTAATCAAAAACGCCTGCCTGCGACTCACCATTTTGTAAATGAAGCAGGTTAATGCGCAATTTTGATTTTTGAGATTTAATGGCAAATCCTGCCAGTCCGCTAACTAATACACTGTTAACACCATAGTTGCCCAATTGTGATTCACGCACCTCCATCTCGTTTTCATCGGGATTTGAAGGTAAGCCATAACGTCCATACTCGGCATTCTCAAAAAATTCGATGTCGTTTTTATAGGAAAACGAAAAGATGTAACCCAAGGTATACTTACCAAGTTTGGTTTGATCTCCGTACGAAGTA